>JAHBSN010000002.1 GCA_019639095.1 Actinomycetota bacterium | reverse complement strand
GCGCCTGCGGCACCGAGCCGACGTACGGTGTGATCGCATAGCCGGTCAGAGGAAGTCCGCCCGTGTCGGTGGGTGGCGTCCAGGTCACGGTGACCTGCCGATCACCGGGCGTCACCGAACCGACGGTGGGAGCGCCGGGCACCGAGTTCACCGCCGGCGTCACTGCGTTGGACGGGTCCGATTGCGTTCCGGTGCCGGTCGGGTTGATGGCCGCCACCCGGAACGTGTAGCTGGTCCCGTTCGTCAGACCCGTGACGACCTGCGAGTTCGCCGTCGTCCCGAAGGTCCGAGGGCTCTGGGCGGTGCCGCCGACGTACGGAGTCACCACATAGCCCGTGATGGGAGCGCCGCCGTCCGATGCTGGCGCCAGCCAGGTGACGGTGGCCTGCGTGTTGCCCGCGAACGCCTGGACCGACGTGGGCGCGCCCGGCAGGGCGCTCGGGGTCACCGTGTTCGACGGCTCGGAGGACCACCCGACGCCGGCGTCGTTCACCCCAGCCACCCGGAACTGGTAGATCACCCCGTTGGTGAGCCCGGTGATCACCTGGGTGGTGGCCGCCGAGTTGAAGGTCTGGACCGCCACCCCCTCGCCGCCGACCATCGTGGTCACCTGGTAGGCCGTGATCGTGGCGCCGCCGTCGTTGGCGGGCGTGGACCAGGTCACCGTGGCCTGCTGGTCGCCGCCCGTGGCCGGGCCGATCGCCGGCGCACTTGGCGGATACATCACCCGGGGGGTGACCGTGTTCGAGTAGGCCGAGTTCGGGCCGGCCCCCGACGCGTTGATCGCCGCCACCTTGAATCGGTAGTCGTTGCCGTTGACGAGGCTCGTGAACACCTGCGTCGTGGCGGTCGACGGGAAGGTGATCGAGGTCTGGAGGATGAGGTCGTAGTAGGCAGTCACCCGGTAGCCGGTGATCGGTGAGCTCCCCTGCGACGCCGGAGCCGTCCACGTAACGATGGCCGAGCCGTTCGACGGCCGAGCCACACCGATCGTGGGCGCACCGGGTGTCGTGGCGACCGTCGAGTCCGGCGGCCCCACATGGGCGTCCGCCGCGTTCACTCCCGCCGCGAGCGGGCTGAGGCAGGCCCCCGCCACGAGCGCCAGGACGACCGCACCTCGGCGAACGCGACGCACCCCGGTCCGACTCCTCAGCAACGTCTCCATGGTCCTGACCTCTCTCTGCCGCCCGGGCTCACTTCGGCCGGACGCTCAGCCCGTCGAAGAGCAGGCCGTTGTTGTAGAGCACCTGGGTGCCGCCGTTGCCGGCCGCGTTCTCGGTGCCCACCGTTGCGCTCGTGCCCGCCTCCGCGGTGCCGTCGGCGATGTCCTTGTACTGGAGCCGCACGCGCTGGGCCGTGCTCTCGTACAGGACGATCTGGAAGCTCAGCCGCTTGGTGGTGTCGGCGAGCAGGGCCACGTTCCGCCACTCGATCACGAACCGGCGGTTGGGCGCGGAGCCGAAGGTGTCGGCGAGCACCGAGCTCGAGCCGTCGACGATCAGGTCGTCCCAGAAGCCGTACAGCGCCGCGTTCGGCGCCGCGGCGTTCGGGATCGCCGTGTTGCTGTACGTCGTGTCGGGCGCCAGGAAGTTCACGACGCCGTTCGTGGAGACGTTGGCCGTGGTGTAGCTGGCGCCGGCGTGGGCGTACGGGAAGGGCAGGGCCACCGCGAGCGACGCATCGTCCCCCGACAGGGCGAGCACCGTGGACGTGGCGTCCCAAGCGGCCGGGTCCACGTAGCAGCCGCCAGAGATGCCCAGGGTGAAGTCGAGCACCGTCGGCCCGCTGATGGACACCGACTGCGACGCCGGAGCGCGGCACGCCCCGTCGGCCTGCACCGTGTAGGAGCCGTCGACCACCGTGGGCAGCGAGTAGCTGCCGCTCGCATCGGTGACCGCCACGGCGTTGCCGGGCACGCGGACCTGGGCCCCCTTGATGGCGGCGCCGTTGCCGTCCCGCACCGTGCCGCTCAGGCTCGAGGGCGGGCTCGTGGCCGCCGCCACCGCCGCCCCCGCGTTCAGGATCCCGGGCCCGCAGATCGCCGTGGTGCACGTGCTCCCGGCCTTGAACGGGGTGGCCGAGATCTGGAGGAACGTCGTCACCTGCGCAGCCGTCAGCGAGGGCTGCGCCGCCCACACGAGCGACGCCACGCCGGCCACGTGGGGCGCGGCCATGCTCGTGCCCTGGTAGGCCACGTAGGCGTCGGCCACCGGGCTCGTGGTGCCCGTGTTGAGCGTGGACAGGATGCCGGTGTCGAGCCCGCCCGAGAGGTTGCCGCCCGGGGCGGCGATCTCCACGGTGCTGCCGTAGTTGCTGTACGTGGCCCGGTTCCCGGCCCGACCGGTGGCGGCCACGGTCACCACGCCCGCGCAGTTGCCCGGCTGGAAGTTGGCGGCGTCGGAGTTGGAGTTGCCGGCGGCGATCACGAGCATCGAGCCGGCTGCGGTCACCGCGTTCACGGCGTTCTGGTAGGTGGTGCTGCAGGCTCCCGACCCGCCCAGGCTCAGGTTGATCACCTTGGCCGGGTTGGGGTTGGCGGGCACGCCCGACACCGTGAGCCCGGCGGCCCAGCGCATGCCGTCGGCGATGTCGCTGCTGTAGCCGCCGCACTTGCCCAGCACGCGCACCGGCAGGATCTTGGCGTTCCAGTTGATGCCCGCCACGCCCGTCGCGTTGTTCGACGCGGCGCCGATGGTGCCGGCCACGTGGGTGCCATGCCAGCTGCTGTTGCTGACGCCGCACCCGGCGAAGAAGCCCGAGGAGTTCTCGGCCGAGGTGATCCAGTCCCCCGGGTCGAGCGCGTTCGCGTCGCGGCCGTCGCCGTCGTTGCCGATCTGGGCGTCGCTCACCATGTCGTAGCCCGGGACGAACCGGCCGGCGAGGTCGGCGTGGTTCAGGTAGCCGGTGTCCACCACGGCCACCACCTGGCTGGCCGATCCGGTGGTGATGTCCCACGCCGCCGGGAGGTTGGCGCCGTAGCTGGTGTTCGGGGTCACCGGCTGGAGGTCCCACTGGTCGGGGTAGCGGGTGTCGTTCGGGACGACGGTGGCGAACTGGCGGGTGTCGGGCTCGGCGTACTTCACGCCCGGCTGCCGCGCGTAGACGGCGGCGATCGCCGCCGCGTCGGCCGGGGCGTAGCGGTCGTCGAGCTTGACCACCCAGGACCCGTCGCCGAGCTGGCGGCGGACCTGGGCCGAGCCGCCGGCCGGATCGGGCACCGCGCCGGCATCGGGCTGGCCGGCGAACCGGACGATGATCTGGTCGGTGGCGGTGGGGCTCTGGCTCGGCCGCACCTGGGGCACCGGGACGGCCTGGGCCCCGCTGGGCGCCGCCACCAGCACCGGCACGCCACCGACCGCCGCCATCGAGATGGCCGCTGCGAACATCGCACGCTTCATGGAGATCCCCCGCGCCCGGGCGCCGAACGGATCGACGCGCTCTGGGGCGCACGCTACTCACCCCATGCGCCCCACGCCCGTTGGAGGGCCCGGCTCAGGCCTCCCGGAGCATGAGGCTGTACTGGGTGCGCACCGCTTCGGTCGGGTCGTGGTCCCCACCGAGACCCGATGCACCGTTGGCGGTGATGCGCAGGATGAGGTCGCCCGTGGTCCACTCGGCCTGCGTCGTCGACGTGCCCGACGGCTTGGGCGCCTTCAGGACCTCCCACCCCAGGTCGGGCAGGGCTCCCTCGTAGAACGCCATGACGTCCTCTCGCGTGCTGCCGGACACCTCGTAGCTCTGGGTCACCACGCCGCCCTGCTCGCTGCGGCTGCCGATGGGATCGGAGCGAGCCGGGAGCGGCAGGTCGTCGAACCGCCCGGCGAAGGGCTGGCCGGCTCCGACCGCACCGGGATCGGCCTGGTCGAACCCCGGATCCTCGCTCGAGCCGCACGCGGCGAGCGCGGCGGTGGCCACGAGGAGCAGGACCAAGGCCGGGACGAGCGTGCGGCGGACGGCGGACGGTCTGCGTTCCATGCACGGGGGTACCCGCGCTCGCGTGGGGTGAACCGGGACGGCGGCGGCGCAGGTGCCGCCTCAGGCGGCGGCGCAGGTGCCGTCGATGCCCTGCACCGACGCGAGGACCGTGCCGTCGGGGTACTCCCCGGCGAGCACCTCGATGGCGGCGCCGTCGTCGATGGGGAAGACGTAGTCCGACGCCAGCTCGCAGGCCGCCAGTGCGGTCTCGGCATCGAGGTCGCCGCCGTTGTAGAGCTGCACCGTCTGCACGCCCACGTAGGTGATGGCGATCACCCCGGCGCCCGTGTTCCAGTCGAAGAGGTCGCCGATGGCGGCGTCCTCGTCCTGGAGGAACTCGAGCAGGTCCACCGTCTCGACGTCGGTGCCGGAACCATCGGAGTCCACCGTGGTGCTGGTGGTGTCGCCGGGCTCGGAGGCCGGCTCGGTCTCCGTGGTGGCGGGAGCGGACGTGGTGGTGGTGGAGGCGCTCGTGGCGTCGCCGTCGTCGGAGGAGCATCCGACCAGCCCGGCTCCGGCGATCAGCGCGACGGCCACCAGCAGGCCCCGTCGGCGGTGGGTTCGGTTCATCGGTTCCTCCCGTGGTGCACCGCTCCATCCTGGCCGCTGGTGCCGGTCACTGGCAGACCCGGAAGTCGACGCCGGCGTCGGTGCGGACCGAGGCCGCGGCCTGGTCGGCCGAGAGCGACAACAGGGGTCCGACCGCCGCCGCCCAATCGGCCCGCCCGGCCTCGGTGAGCTCCAGGCCCACCTCGCCGGCGGGGCGGTCCCAGTCGTTGCAGTAGGACGCGCCGAGCACGGCGAGCATGTCCGGCGTCCACGCGATCCCGGTGGCAGCGTCGAGCTCGTCGAGCGCCGCGGCGACCCGTTCGGCGTTCGCCGGGTCGGCCACCTGCTCCCGGGCCGCCACGAGCCCGCTGAGGAGGGGGTTGCCGGGGTCGATCGGCTCAGCGCCGGCGGTGGTCGTGCTGGTGCTGGTGCTGCTGCTGGTGCCGGGAATGGTGGTGGTCGCCTCGGCCGGCGACTCGCCCGAGGAGCCGCCGCACCCGACGAGCACCGCTGCCGCCAGCGCCACGGCGAGGAGGCGACGGCCGGTCACCCGCGGTCCTCGACGGCGGCCTCGGCCTCCTTGACGTGGAGCTTGAGCATGTCCATCACCCGGCTCGCGGCCTGGGCCGACGCCTTGTCCATGGTCTCGGCCAGCTCGCCCTTCGCTGGCGAGAGGACGTACTGGGTGACGGTGGTGCCCTCGGGGGGCAACCCGACGCCGATCTTCACCTTGCGCACGTCCTCGCTCTGGAACGCGGCCACGATCGATTGCGCGCCCTTGTGCCCGCCGGAGCTGCCGCCCATCCGGTTGCGGACCACGCCGGGCTTGAGGTTGATGTCGTCGTGCACGAAGAGGCAGTCACGGTCTCGCAACCCGGCCTGGTCGGCCAGCTCCCGCATCCAGGGGCCGGTGCGGTTCATCTCCACCCCCGCCTTCACGAGCAGCACGTCCTGGCCCAGCACCTCGGTGCGGGCCACCAGCCCGAAGTCCTCCTCGGACCAGGCGAGCCCGAGCGTCTGGGCCAGGTGGTCGAGCGCCTGCTGGCCGACGTTGTGCGGCGTCCCGAGGTAGCGCTCGCCGGGGTTCCCGAGCCCCACCACGAGCTGGCCGATCCCCTGCGCCACGGCGGGGACCTCCACCGGGTCCTCGCTCTCGACGGCGGGGGCGGGTGCGGACGACGCCGGGAGACCGGTGGCCGCGGCCCGAGCCTGGTCGAGGCGGGCCCGGATGATGCCGCCGAGGCGGTCGGGGTGCGAGCCCTTGATCAGGACGAGGTCGCCGGGCTCGAGGAAGTCGCGCAGGAAGTCGTTGATGTGGTCGACGGTCACGAACGCCCGCACCGACTCGTCGTCGGGGCTGCGCTTGGCCTTCAGAGCTCGGGTGGCCCAGCGCCCGACGAAGAACACGAAGTCGGCCGAGTCCCGCGCCGCCCGGGCGACCTTGGCGTAGGTGGGGTCCAGGGGCTCCTGGTAGTCCGACAGGTTGCCGACGATGATGATCGTGCGCTTGGCGTCGGCCTCGCGGAGGAACTCGAGCGCCGGAGGGAAGGTCCACACCGGCGCCTTCACGTCGTCCTGGATGAACGTGACACCGTCGGGGCTCTCCACCGGGCACATCCGACCGGGCACCGGCGCCAGCCCCTCGATCGCCGTGGCCGCCTCCTGCAGCCCGAGGCCGGCGGCGCGGCCCACGGCGATGCTGGCCAGCACGCTCGTCACGAGGTGGGCGCCGCAGAACTGGGTCTGCACCCGCACCGACTCGCCCCCGTGGGACACCGTGAGGGAGAGGCGGTTCGGCCAGTCCGAGCGGATGTCGTCGCCCCGGACCTCCGCGTCGGGCGAGAGGCCGTAGGTGAGCACCCGGCCCCTGCTGCGGGTCCGCATGGCGAGCACGAGGTGGTCGTCGGCGTTGAGGACGGCCGTTCCCGACGCCGGGATGGCGGCCACGAGCTTCCCCTTGGCGGCGGCGATCGCCTCGCGGCTGCCGTGGGCGTCGATGTGGTCGTCGCCCACCGTGGTGACCACGGCGATCTGCGGCTTGAACATGCGGAACTGCTTCTCGACCGGCACGGCCTCGCCGAGGCCGCCCACGCCGAACTCCTGCACGCAGTAGCCGAAGTCCCGCTTGGTGCGCAGCACCGACAGCACCGCCGCCTTCAGGACGTTGTTGGTGCCCGGGCTCTTGTAGCCGGTCCACCGGCTGGCGAGGACGGTGGCGATCATCTCCTTGGTGGTGGTCTTGCCCACGCTGCCGGTGACCCCGATGAAGATCGGGCGGCGCAGGGTCAGGCGGTAGACGGTGACCAGCGACGCCACCACGCCGAGCACCGTGGGTCGGAGCCGGGCCCACGCCTGCCGGACGGTCTTGGTGGCCCAGTACCGGGGCGTGCTGCTCATGGCACGGCCGCGGAGGTCCTTGAGACGTTCAGACGTGGACGGCAAACCAGCTCCCCTCGAGACCCGTCCGAGACTACGCGGCGCCGTCGCCCGCCTCGAAGGTGACCGGAGGTTCGCCTCAGCCGACCCTGGCCGCCTCGATCCAGGCCTGGATCTGGCGGACCACGTCGGCCGGCGCCGCCGGGGTGACGAGGGCGGCGTTGGGCAGCACGTGGAACCCGCCGGCGGCGGATCGCAGCACGATCACCTCGTCCTGGAGGGCGGCCCAGAGGAAGTGGCGCCAGGCGTGGCTCGCCGACCACGTGGCGCCGTCGCCGCTGTGGATCCCCCGGGGCCCCACGCGGTAGCCGTGGCTCCCGGCGTAGAGCCCGCTGCTCAGGTTGCGGGCGGTGAGGATGGCGCTGCGGCGACGCGCCAGGACCACGATCAGCGCCACGATGGCCACGTAGGCGAACACCGGCACGAGCAGCGCCGCCGAGCCACCGCTCGCCCACGCGACGACGCCCACCAGCGCCACGCACGCGACGACCAGCTTGGCCACCGCCCCCGCGGTGCGGTCGTGAGAGCTCCTGGCCCGCAGGAGCGAGCGGGCGAAGCGCTCGGGCTGGAAGACCTCGGGCCGAACCTCCCAGACGAAGGTGGCCTCGGTGCTCAGGTCGAACCGGCCCGGGGGCGCTTCCAGCGGCTGCAACGCGTCGCTCCCGCCCCCTCCGCTCCACGGGACCCAGGTGCCACCGGTCTCCGCCGCGTCGTCCACGTGCCCTCCTCGGTCTCGACCGCGTGCCGCGCCATCGGCCGGCCGACGCCGGGCTGGAGCCAGCCTAGGACCGACCGGCCAGCACGGGCAGGAGGGCCTGGGCCACCTCGGCGGGGCGCTCCTCGTGGCTGAACAGGCCGGCACCGGGGATCACGGCCAGGCGGCCGTCGGGGAAGGTGGTCGCCATCTCCCGGGCCCACCCGAGCGGGAAGAACGCGTCCTGCTCGCCCCACACCAGCTGGACCGGGACCGTGGTGCGCTCGTGCAGGCCGGCCAGGGCTCGCACGTGGCGCTCGTCGAAGGTGCGCAGCACCCGCAGGGCGGCCCGGAGGCGGAGCGGGTCCTCGTGCAGCGGACGGAGGAAGAACTCGTCGAACTCCCCGTCGAGCAGCGAATCGTCCACGAACGCGCCGCCGAGCACGAGCGCGTTGCGCCGCACCCGGGGGCGCCCGACCGACCAGCCGAGCGCGGCGCCGAAGCCCGGCAGGTGCCGACCGGCGAGGAAGAGCTTGAACCGGAAGCTCAGGCCCTGCGGCTGCTCGGTGTCGATCAGGCCCATGGCTCGCAGCCTGGGGTCTCCGGCCAGGGCGTGGCGAGCGATGAGCCCCCCGCTGTCGTGGCCCACCACCGCGACCTCGTCGAGCTCGAGCTGGTCGACCACCCGTCGGACCGTGGCGATGTGCTGGTCGACCGACAGCGGGGTGGCGTCGTCGAACCGACTCGACCCGGCGCTCGGCAGGTCGATCACGTGGCAGGTCAGGTGATCGACGAGGTGCGGGAGCAGGAGGCGGAAGGTGGCGCCGCTCACGGGCCACCCGTGCACGAAGAGCACGTCGGGACCGCTGCCCACCGTGCGCAGCGCCACCTCGCCCGCCCCCACGTCGAGGTGGCGATGGGGCGGGGCTCGGAACAGGTCGGCGGCGTCGGCGGCGGTGAGGGCGGTCATCGGTCATCCTGTGGTCGGGGGGCGGGCGGCCGACGGGTGGCCGGCGGCGTCCACGGTGCGCCCGCTCGCACCGGGCCGGCAACGACCTGTGGAGGTAGGTGCCTCCACCGCCGGGCCGCCGTAGCGTCCGGTCCGTGGCCCGCGCCGACGCCCGTTCCGGGCTGTTCCCCGCCCTCCTCAAGCACTGGCGCCGCCAGCGCGGCCTCAGCCAGCTCGACCTGGCGCTGAGCGCCGGCGTCTCGGCCCGCCACGTCAGCTTCCTCGAGACCGGGCGGTCGAACCCGAGCCCCGAGATGGTCCTGCAGCTCGGCACCTCGCTCGGCGTGCCGTTGCGCCAGGTCAACGCCATGCTGCGCGCCGCAGGCCACGAGCCCGCGTACGACGAGACGTCGGACGTCCTGCCCGATCCGGTGGCGGAGGCGATCGAGCTGCTCAAGTCCCACCACGAGCCGTTCCCGCTCGTGGTCCTCGATCGCACCTACCGGGTGCTCGACCTGAACGGCGGTGCGCTCGGCGTGCTCGCCGCCGTGCTCGGCGAGGCCCCGACGGCCGAGCGGCCGGCACCCGGGGCGATCGCCGCCCTGGGGCTCAACCTGGCTCGGACCACCTTCGATCCCCACGGCGCCCAGCCCCACGTGGCCAACTTCGACGAGGTGGGCCGCCAGCTGCTGTGGCGGATCCAACGAGAGGTGCTGGCCGATCCCGACGACGGGGAGATGCAGGACCTGCTCGACGACCTGCTCGCCCTGCCCACGGTGGATCCGGCGTGGCGGGAGGTCGACCTGCTCGCCCCCTCGGACCCGGCGCTCGTGCTGCACCTGCGCCGCAAGGGCCTGGAGCTGCGGTTCCTCACCACGATCACCGCGTTCCAGGCACCCCAGGCCGTGGCCGTCGAGCACCTCCGCATCGAGACCTGGCTGCCCTACGACCAGGCCACCGCCGAGGCCTGCCGGGCGCTCGCGCCCGGCGCGCACCGATCGGGCGATCCGCCGCCAGGATGATCGACGTGGATCCCGTCGTCGACCCGTCCGAGCCCTCCGCCGTCCAGCACGGCGTGCGCATCCTCCTGGGCGCTGCCCTCGTGTTCGCCGGCCTGTCGCACCTGTTCTGGGCGCGGTCGGAGTTCCACGCCCAGGTGCCGGGCTGGATGCCGCTCGACGCCGAGCTGGTGGTGGTGCTCTCGGGCGTGGTCGAGATCGCGCTGGGCGCCGCCGTGGCGGCACTCCCCCGCCACCGCGTGCTGCTCGGATGGGTGCTCGCCGCGTTCTTCGTGGCCGTCTTCCCCGGCAACGTGTCGCAGTACGTCGACCACGACGCCGCCTTCGGGCTCGACTCGGACCGAGCCCGGGCCGTGCACCTCGCCTTCCAACCGGTGCTCGTGGCGCTGGCCCTGTGGTCCACCGGCGCCTGGACGGCGTGGCGGGCCAGCGCGACCCCGGCGACGATCAGCCGTCGGCGAGGCTGAGCGGGTTCAGCCGCTGGTCCTTCGTGGGGTCGCCGAAGCCCTCGGCCAGGGGCAGGCCCTCGCGGCGGCGGAAGCGGTCGAGGTCGAGCACCTCGCTGCGCTGGCTGCGCACCATGGACCGCGCCAGGTTGCGCACCGTGGCGTCGTGGCCGTGGCGGGCGGCCCAGTCGGCCATGTGGAGCCCGGCGAGGTGGTGCTCGGACATGAGCGAGATCCACAGGGCCTGGGCCTCGCTGCCCTCTGCGTCGCGCAGCTGCTGCATCTGCTCGTCGGTGGCCAGGCCCTCCATGGAGTCCCGCGGCAGGGGCGTGTCCATCCAGTCCATGACCGTCTCGCCCGGCTCGGCCGGGTAGCCGAAGCGATCGAGGATGGCGTTGAAGACGCCCTGCTCGAAGCGCTGGTCCATGATGATCTCCTGGGCGAAGCCTCGCAGGTCACGCGGCACGTCGGGCTTGGCCAGGAGCAGGAGCGACATCTGGACCGCCTGGTCGTGGTGGTACCCCATGTCCTGCATGAAGCCCACGTCGACCTCGTTGAGCGGGTCCCTGGTGCGCTCGGAGACCGCCCAGCCCACCGTGCCGGCGAGGAACGCCACCGCCACGAGCAGGACCACCACCCGCAGCGGGGTGAGCGGCCCGAACCGCGACGCGACCCCCGGCCGCTCCTCTGCGGTGCTGGTGGAGGCGTCGGGGGCGACGCCGGCCGCCGCTTGGTCCTGGTCCGAGGCCACGTCGGTCACGAGATCTCCAGTGCGTTGCGGGCACGTCCATCCTGCCACCGGGGTACCGGGCCCCCACCACCGTCGAAGGACCCGAAAACGGCGGTGACCCGGACCGAGGTCCGGGTCACCGGGGCCGCAAGCGGGACCGACGGTCTAGGCCACCCCTGCCTCTCACCACCGGACCGCCCCCGCAGAGACGGGTCGACCGCCGGGTGAGACGGCCCGGGCGGCGATCCATGACGCCGTTCGATCAAGGTGGCGGGCCCGCCGGCCGAAGAGGTGACGGGTGCGACACACCGGTGCGTTGAGTGCCCTACCGACCAGTAGGTAGGCTGCGCCGGACCTTCCGCGAGAAAGCAGGCCACGTGATCAACCACGGCATCGAGCGCGCCCCCGACGAGCGCGTCAACTGGAAGACGTCCTCGGGCTTCCTCGCCGCCCACGCGGTGGTGCTGCTCGCCTTCGTCACCGGGGTCACGCCAACCGCCGTGGTGATCTTCCTGGTCCTCTACTGGGGCCGGATGTTCTTCATCACCGCCGGCTACCACCGCTACTTCTCGCACCGGTCCTACAAGCTCGGGCGGGTGATGCAGTTCGTCATGGCCTTCGGCGGCGCGTCCGCCGCCCAGAAGGGCCCGCTGTGGTGGGCGAGCCACCACCGCAACCACCACCGCTACAGCGACACCGACCTCGACCTGCACTCGCCGCAGAAGGGCTTCTGGTGGAGCCACGTCGGCTGGATCCTCTGCGACAAGCACAACGACTGGAACGCCGACGACATCCGGGACTTCGCCAAGTTCCCCGAGCTGCGGTTCCTCACCCGCTACGACTTCATCGCCCCGTGGACGGTGGCCATCGCCAGCTTCCTCATCGGCGGGTGGAGCGGGCTGGTGTTCGGCTTCTTCGGGTCGACGGTGGCGCTGTGGCACTGCACGTTCTTCGTGAACTCGTTGGCCCACGTGTTCGGCCGGCGCCGCTACGCCACCACCGACACCAGCCGCAACTCGGCCATCATCGCCTTCCTCACCCTGGGCGAGGGCTGGCACAACAACCACCACTACTACCAGGCGTCGGCTCGCCAGGGCTTCTTCTGGTGGGAGTTCGACGTGAGCTACTACGTGCTCCGGGGCCTCAGCTTCGTGGGCCTGGTGAAGGACCTCAAGCAGCCCCCGGCCCGGGTGAAGACGGCGGCTCGCATCCGCGACGGCTCGTTCGACATGGGGATGTTCAAGGCCCACTGGGCCAAGGCCACCGTGGCGGTGCACAACGTGCGCTCGCATCGCAGCAAGGACGTGGACCCGGCGCTGCTCGAGGCCGATCCGGAGCTGGCCACGCGGCGCGCCCACCTCGAGGAGCTCATCGCCGCCAACCGGGCCGCGCTGGCCGAGCACGTGCAGAACGCGCTGGCCCACGCCGAGGAGCTCGGCCGGCTGTCTCGGCGCCAGGAGCGCCAGGCCGGCACGATCGACTGATCGGGCCGGCGGGGCGTCGACCTACTCGAGGCCCTTCTGGAGCTTGGCGAGGGCGTCGTCCTCGCTCACGTTGAGGGCGAAGCTCAGCTCCGACACGAGGATGCCCCGGGCCCGCTCGAGCATCGACTTCTCGGCGGTGGAGAGGCCCTTGCCGGCTTCGCGCAGCGCCAGGTTCCGGACCACCTCGGCCACCTGGTAGACGTCGCCCGACTTCATCTTCTCCTGGTGGTTCTTGAACCGCCGGGACCAGTTGGCCGGCTCGCGCACGTCTCGCTTGGCGATGAGGCGGAACAGGTCGTCCACGTCGGACTTGGAGATCGGCGGGCGCATCCCCACCTCCTCGGCCATGTCCACCGGGACCGACAGCATGAGGTCGCCGTGGACCATCTCCAGCACGAAGTACTCACGGGTCTCGCCCTGGAGCTCCCGCTTGACCTTCTTCTTGATCACGGCGGCGCCGTGGTGCGGGTAGACGACCCGATCGTTGACCTTGAACGACATCAGACTCCACTTCGGACGGGCCGGGGGGCGGCCAGAACGGCAGACCATTGTGCCAGACGGTGCCGCGATCCCGGCAACCGCGGCCCGACGGTGCAGGTCAGGGGGTCGGCTCCCCGCCTGCGGGCACGAACACCGCCAGGTGCCGGCCGTCGGCCAGGGGCTCCCACGCCACCGCCACCCGCACTCCGACCGCCACCGACCACGGGTCGACGCCCACCACGTTGGTGAGCATCCTGACCCCCTCGTCGAGGTCCACCAGGGCCACCGCGTACGGCGCGCGCTCGGCCATGGTCGGGTTGGCCGGCTTGGGCATCACGCTCACCGCGTGCACGGTGCCGAGGCCCGACGCCGGCCGGAACTCGAGCTCGGCGCCGAGGCAGCGTGGGCACGCCTCGCGCGGGAAGTGGATCGGCCGGTCGCACGAGCGGCACCACTGCAGCACGAGGCGGCGCTCGCGGGTGGCGGCCCAGAACGGCTCGGCCGCCGGCGAGACCGGGGGCGAGAAGCGCTCGGGCGTGCCGTCGGGCCGTTCGATCACGCTCATGCCGTGGCCTCCGTGCCGAGGATCACCGTGGACATGGCCGAGAGGACGCCACCGCTGCCGTGGGCCAGGGCCACCTCGGCGCCCGCCACCTGGCGCGGTCCGCACTCGCCGCGCAGCTGGCGCACCGCCTCCACCAGCAGGAAGATCCCGAACATGCCGGGGTGGGTGTAGGCGAGCCCGCCGCCCGTGGTGTTGGCCGGCAGCGCCCCACCCGGCGCGAGGACGCCGTCGGCCACGAACCCGCCACCCTCGCCCTTCGGGCAGAAGCCGAGGTCCTCGAGCAGGAGCAGCACCGTGATGGTGAACGAGTCGTAGATCTGCACCACGTCGACGTCCGCGGGCGTGAGGCCGGCGGCGGCGAAGGCGAGCGGGCCGGACACGGCGGCGCCGGTGGTGGTGAGGTCGGGCATCTCGCTGATCATCGAGTGCGTGGTGCACGTGCCGGTGCCGAGCACGAGTGCCGGCGGCTTGCGCAGGCTGCGTGCCCGCTCGGCGCTGGTGAGCACCACCGCGCCGGCGCCGTCGGTGACCAGGCAGCAGTCGAGCTTGTGGAGCGGCGACGCCTCGAAGGGCGAGGCGAGCACGTCGTCGACGGTGATGAGCTCCTGGAGCCGGGCCCGCGGGTTCTGCGCGGCCCAGCGGCGCGTGTCCACCGCGATCTGGGCCAGCTGCTCGGAGGTGGTGCCGAACTCGTGCATGTGCCGGCTGGCGGCCAGGGCGTACGCCCCCATCGGGGCCCGCATGCCGTAGGGCAGCTCCCACTCGGCCCCGGGCGTGGGGCCGGGCATGGCGCCCCGGCTGGCGTAGCCCCCGCCCCCGCGCTTGAACGACGAGCGGGGCGTGGCGGCGTAGACGATCACCGCCACCTCGCACAGCCCGAGCGCGATGGCGGCGGCGGCGTGCTCGACGTGGATCTCGAAGCTGGACCCTCCGGTCTGGGTGGAGTCCACCCACTGCGGCGCCAGGCCGAGGTACTCGGCGAGCTCCATCGCCGGCGCCCACCCGGCCGAGAGGTTCGAGAAGACGGCGTCGACGTCGGAGATGGCGAGGCCGGCGTCGTCGAGCGCCTCGCGGATCATCGCCACCTCGAGGGCGCGGACCGATCCCTCGAGCTCGCCCGTGGGCGACACGGCGTCGGCCACGCCCACGATGGCCGCCCGGCCCCGCAGGCCGCTCACCGCACCACGTCCACGACCTCGCGGGCCAGCTGGTCGATGGTCTCCAGGGCCTGGGCCTGGGGACCGAAGGTGAAGTCGGGGAAGATGAGCTCGTCGACGCCGGCCTCGACGTAGCGGCCCACCACCTCCACCAGCTGCTCGGGCGTTCCGCCGATGGCGGGGCGGATGGCGGCGAAGCGCTCGGCGGTGGTGGCGCCGTCGGGCCCCAGGAACACCAGGGCCTGGGTGCTCCGGGCGAGGGTGGCGGGGTCCCGCCCCGCCTCCTCGAGGGCCCGGGTGACGTGCGCGCCCTTCTCGGCGAACACCTCGGGGGTTCCCCACGAGTTCCACTCGTCGGCCCAGCGCGCCACCAGCGCCGCCATGCGGTTCGGCCCGCTCGAGCCGATCAGCAACGGCATCGGACCGGTGGGCTTGGGCTCCATGGGTGCGTCGGCGAGCTGGAAGTACCGGCCCTCGAAGGTGGTCCGATCGTGGTCCCGCAACGAGGTGACCACCTCGCACGCCTCGGCGAAGCGATCGATGCGCTCGGTGACCGAACCCAGCTCGATGCCGTAGGCGTCGTGCTCGTTCTGCTGCCACCCCGCGCCGATGCCGAGCACGAAGCGACCGCCGCTCACCTGGTCGATGGCGGCGGCCACGTTGGCCAGCACCGCGGGGTGGCGGTAGGTGGCGCCGGCCACGAGCGAGCCGAGGCGCACGCGCGGCACCGCGGCGGCCAAGCCGGCCAGCACCGAGAAGCACTCGAGCATCGGCGCCGACACGTCGTCCGAGTTGGGCATGAAGTGGTCGGCCACCCACACGCCGTCGAGGCCGGCGGCCTCGACGGCGTGGGCTCGGGCCAGCAGGTCGGGCCAGGCGGGCTCGGTGGAGGTCCAGAGGCTGAAGCGCACGTCGGCACCCTAGGGCGATCGCCGCCGGGCAGGAACTTGCACGACGCGTGCAACTTCTTGCCCGACGGGAGTACGGTCGGGCCATGGATGCCGACGCGCCGCCCACCGTGATCGGGCTCAACCCCTTCGAGCCCGGCTTCTACGACGACCCGTACCGCCAGTACGCCGAGATCCAGGCCACCCGGCCGATCCACAAGAGCGACCTCGGGCCGTGGCTGGTCACCCGCTGGGACGACGTCCACGCCGTGCTGCGCAAGCCCGGCACCAGCGTCGAGGAGCGCAACATCGCCCACGAGGGCCCGAGCCGCCGCGAGCAGCTGGCCGACCTGGTGGAGGGGCGCGAGGCTCGCCGCAGCCGGGCCATCCTCAACATCGACCCGCCCGACCACACCCGGATCCGCCGGCTCGTGTCCAAGGCGTTCACCCCCCGGGCGGTAGAGCAGATCCGCGCCCGCACCGGCGAGATGGTGGAGGAGATCCTCGACGACCTCGCCACCCGCGAGGGTCCGGTGGACCTCATCTCCGAGCTGGCCTTCCCCCTGCCCTTCGCGGTGATCTCCGAGATGCTCGGCATGCCCGAGGGCGACCGCGACCAGCTCCGCACGTGGTCGCACCTGGTCACCCAGTTCCTCGACCCGATCCTCGCCTTCCAGAACGCCGAGGCCATCTTCGAGGCCTCGGACAACATGTGGGCGGTGGTCAACGACGCCATCGCGTGGAAGCGGGCGCGCGGCGACGAGGGCGACCTGCTCTCCGCGCTGATCGCCGCCGAGGACGACGGCGACACGCTCTCCGACGCCGAACTGGTGGAGAACGTGGTGCTGCTGTTCCTGGCCGGCCACGAGACCACGGTGAACCTCATCGGCAACGGCACCCACGCGCTGCTCGAGCACCCCGACCAGCGAGCCCGGCTCGTGGCCGACCCCTCCCTCGACGCCAACGCCGTGGAGGAGCTGCTGCGCTTCGACAGCCCGGTGCAGTTCTCGCGTCGCATCGCCCTCGAGCCCATCGAGATCGGCGAGCACGTGGTGGCCCCCGGCGAGTTCGTGATGACCTGCCTCGGCGCCGCCAACCGAGACCCCGACAAGTTCGGGCCCACCGCGGCCGAGCTCGACCTCGGCCGGCCCGACGCTCGCGAGCACGTGTCGTTCGGCAGCGGCGTCCACCACTGCCTCGGCGCGGCGCTGGCCCGCCTCGAGGGCCAGGAGGTCATCGGTCGGCTGGTGCGGCGGTTCCCCGACATGGCGGCGGCCGGCGACCCCACCCACAACGGGCGCCTCGTGCTGCGCGGCTACGACGTGCTGCCGGTGTCGCTCCGCTGAGCCCGGCGGGCGCCGCCGGCCACCGATCCGGCGCCGGCGACCCGATCAGACGTCGAGGAAGCGGCGGGTGGCGAGCGCCGAGCTCACCACGCTCAGGGTGATGGCCACGCCCACCACCACCAGGCACGCCAGGGTCACGTCGCTCGACTCGATCGAGAAGTTCTGCAGCAGGTTGAGGCCCTTCGAGCGGTTCAGCAGGTCGTCGAGCCAGCCCTTGGCGAGGAACACGAAGCCCACCGCGAGCACGCCGCCGATGAGTCCCTGGATGAGCCCCTCGAGCATGAACGGGATCCGGATGAACCAGTTGGTGGCACCCACCAGCTTCATCACCTCGATCTCGCGGCGCCGGGCGAACATGGCGGTGCGGATCGTGTTCAGGATCAGCAGCGCCGAGGCGACGAGCAGGAAGACCGCGAAGACGCTGAGGCCGTTGTTGAAGAACGTGGTGATGGCCTTCATCTCGCGGATGACCTCGGTGGCCGCCGACACGTAGTACACGTTCGGGCGCTTCTGGTAGTAGGCCACCAGCTCCTGGACGCTCTCGACGCTCTTGTCCTTGGGCTCCACGCGGAAGCTCGTGGGGAGGTCGCCCTTGCGGACGTTCTCGAGCATCGTCTCCTGGCCCTTGAACAGGCGCCGGAACTCCTTGTAGGTGGCCTCGGCGTCCACGTACGGCGCGCGCAGCACGCCCGGGTTGTCCTCGAGCGACGCCTTCACCGCGGCCAGCTCCGAGGGCGTGATGTCGGCGTCGACGTAGACGATGAACTCCACGCCGCCCTCGAACTGGCGGGTGGCGTTCTGGGCGCCCTGGCGCACGAGCACCGTGGACCCGAGGATGGCGAGCGACACGAACACCGTGAGCACCGACGCCACGGTGAGCGTGATGTTGCGGGTGAGGTTGGCGGTGGTCTCGCGGAGGACGTAGTTGCCGTTGATGGCCATGGCTGGTCGGACCTACTCGTAGACGCCGCGGGCCTGGTCGCGGATGATCGAGCCGCGATCGAGCTCGATCACCCGGCGGCGCATGGTGTCGACGATGCTGCGGTCGTGGGTGGCCATCACCACGGTGGTGCCGGTGCGGTTGATGCGATCCAGCAGCCGCATGATGCCCACCGAGGTGGCGGGATCGAGGTTGCCGGTGGGCTCGTCGGCCAGCAGGATCAGCGGCCGGTTGACGAACGCCCGGGCGATGGACACCCGCTGCTGCTCGCCGCCGGAGAGCTCGTCGGGGTAGTTCTTGTGCTTCTTCGACAGGCCCACCAGCTCCAAGATGGCCGGGACCTGGGTCTTGACCACGTGGCGGGGGCGCCCGATCACCTCGAGGGCGAAGGCCACGTTCTCGTAGACGGTCTTGTTCGACAGGAGCTTGTAGTCCTGGAACACGCACCCGATGTTGCGGCGCAGGTAGGGCACCTTCCAGCTGTTGAGCTGGCCGATGTGCTTGCCGGCCACGTAGATGGCGCCGGTGCTGGGCTCCTCCTGCTTGTTGAGCAGGCGGATCATGGTGGACTTGCCCGAGCCCGACGGGCCCACCAGGAACACGAACTCGCCCTTGTTGATGTCGCAATTGGCCTCGCGCAGGGCGACGACGTCGCCCTTGAAGACCTTCGAGACGTTCTCCAGCTTGATCATGCCGGGTGAAACGTTACACGGACGTAATGCGCGCCAAGCGGCACCCCCCGGGTGCTGCCGGGGTCACCCGGCGAGCGCCTCGGAGCGCTGCCAGCGCAGGTACGCCTCCATGAACTCGTCCAGCGCGCCGTCGAAGACGCCGTCGACGTTGCCGGTCTCGTGCTCGGACCGCAGGTCCTTCACCATCTGGTACGGCGCCATCACGTAGGACCGGATCTGCGAGCCGAAGCCCACCGAGTGCTGCACGCCGCGGATGGCGTCGAGCTCGGCCGCGCGCTTCTCGCGCTCGAGCTCGGCCAGCTTGGCCTTGAGCACCTGCATGGCCCGGTCCTTGTTCTGGTGCTGGCTGCGCTCGTTCTGGCACGACGACACCGTGCCGGTGGGCAGGTGGGTGATCCGCACCGCGGAGTCGGTCACGTTCACGTGCTGGCCGCCGGCGCCCGACGACCGGTAGGTGTCGATGCGGAGGTCCTTGTCGTCGATGACGATGTCGGGCACGTCCTCGAGGAACGGGGTGACCTTGAGGGCGGCGAAGGCGGTCTGGCGCTTGCCCTGGGCGTTGAACGGGCTCATCCGCACCAGGCGGTGCACCCCGTGCTCGGAGCGCAGCAGGCCGTAGGCGTGGCGGCCCTTCACGAGGAACGTGGCCGAGGAGATGCCGGCCTCGGACCCCTCGGACACCTCGTCGAGCTCCACCTCGAACCCGCGGCGCTCGGCCCAGCGCAGGTACATGCGCAGGAGCATGTTGGCGAAGTCCTGGGCGTCGGCGCCGCCCTCGCCGGACTGCACCTCGCAGATGGCGTCGCGCTCGTCGTGCTCGCCGGTGAAGAGGCTGCGCAGCTCCAGCGCGCCGAAGTCGGTGACCAGCGCCGAGAGGGCGTCCTCCACCTCCTGGGCCACCGAGTCGTCGTGCTCCTCGCGCGCCAGCTCGGCCAGCACCTCGACGTCGTCGATCCGCGCGCCGAAGCCGTCGTAGACCTCCAGGTCGTCGGTGACCGAGGCGAGCTCGCCGGTGACCTGGCGGGCCCGGTCGGGGTCGTCCCACAGGTCGGGCCGGGACGCCTCGGTCTCGAGCTGGGGCTGGCGGGCGCGCAGCTCGGCCACCTTCAGGTAGGTGGCGGCCTCCTGGTGGCGCTTGCGCAGGGCGGTGATGTCGTCGGTGACGTCTCGCATGGTCCTCCGATTCTCGCCGCGAACCGGGCCGGGCCGAAACCCGGGTCAGCGAAGGACCCGGGCGGCCGCCTCGGCCAGGGCCTCCCCGTCCAGGCGCCACGTGGTCCACTCGTCCTGCGGCTGTGCTCCGAGCGACTCGTAGAACCGGTGGGCCGGCTCGTTCCAGTCGAGCACCCACCACTCGAACCGGGGCCACCCCCGCTCCACGCAGAGCGCGGCCAGGGTGGACAGCAGCGCCCGGCCCAGCCCGAGTCGGCGGTGCTCGGGGCGCACGAACAGGTCCTCCAGCCAGAGGCCGTGGCGGCCCTTCCACGTGGAGAACGTGGCGAACCACACGGCGATCCCCACCACCTCCCACGATCCGTCGCCATCGCCGTCGGCCACCTCGGCCACGTGGGCGTGCACGAGGGGAGCCGATCCGAACAGCGCGGCCCGGAAGTCGTCGCCCGACGCGAGCGCGGCCTCGGGCTCCCGCTCGTAGGCGGCCAGCTCGCGCACCAGCTCGGCGATGGCCTCGACGTCGCGCTCCTCCGCCGGGCGCACCTGCCACCTGACCTGCTGCTCCACCCCTGCCCCCGATCGGAAATCGGTCGCCGATCTGACGGACCGGTCCGTAGCGTGGCACGGCCGCGCGGGGACCGAGGTCTCGCCGCGCCGCGCTCGAACCATGGACCCCTCTCCCCCCGCCGACGTCCGCCTCCTGGCCACCCACCTGCGCCCCGAGCGGCGCGTCCTCGGCGCGCTCACCGCGCTCCTCGTGGTGGCCATGGTCCTGCCCCTCGCCGGCCCGGTGCTCGTGGGCCGCTTCGTCGACGCCGCGCTCGCCGGCGAGGACACCGCCGCCCTCCTGCGCCTGGCCGCCCTGTTCCTCGCCGCCACGCTCACCGGCGACGCGCTCCAGCTGGTGGTCACCTGGCTCTCGGTGCGCCTGGCGTGGCGGGTCGGCAACAACCTGCGGCGGGACCTGTGCCGCCACGCCCTCGCCATGGACCTCCACTGGCACGGCGATCACAGCCCGGGCCAGCTCATCGAGCGCATCGACGGCGACATCGACGCCGTCACCCGCTTCTCCTCCACCGCCGTGCTGCAGCTGCTCGGCAACACGATCCTCGTGGCCGGCGTGCTCGTGGTGTCCGCGGTCATCGACTGGCGGGCGAGCGTGCTCATCGGTCTCACGGTGGCCGCCGCCGTGGCGGTGATGGTCCGCCTCCGGCGCCTGGCCGTGCCCTTCTACGACGACGAGCGCGAGGTGCAGGCGCAGCTCTACGGCGACGTGGAGGAGCGCCTCGGCGGCCTCGAGGACCTGCGCGCGAACGGCGCCGGCCGGTGGGCCGAGCACCGCCTGCAGCAGCACTCGGCCGGCTGGTGGCGCACCGCCCGGCGCGCTGCGGCGCGCGGCGACGGCGCCATCTCCCTCGCCGGAGCCGTGTTCGGCGTGGGGTCGGTGCTGGTCCTGGCGCTCGGGGTGTGGGCCAACCAGCAGGGCACGCTCTCGGTGGGCTCGGTGCTCACCCTGCTGCGGTTCAGCCAGCTCGTGAGCGACCCGCTCTGGAAGGTGGCCGAGCAGCTCGCCGAGGCGCAGAAGGCCATCGCCGGCACGCGTCGTGCCGCCCGGCTCCTGGCCAGCCGCCCGGCCCTGGTGGACGGCGTCGGCCCGCCCCTGCCGGCGGGTGCCCTCGAGGTCGAGCTGCGCGAGGTCACCTTCGGCTACGGGACCGGCCATCCCGTGCTCGACCACGTCGACCTGGTGGTGCCGGCCGGCACCACCCTCGGCGTCGTGGGCCGCACCGGCTCGGGCAAGACCACCGTCGGTCGCCTCATCGCCCGGCTCTGGGACACCGAGGAGGGCGCCGTCCTGGTGGGCGGGGTCGACGTGCGCGCCCTGTCCCAGGCCGACCTCCGGCATCGCATCGGCGTCGTCACCCAGGACGTCGAGCTGCTGCGCGCCCCGCTGCGCGACAACCTCACCCTGTTCGGGTCGGTGGCGGCCGACGACGCCCGTCTGACCGCCGCGCTACGAGACGTCGGGCTCGGCCGTTGGCTGGACTCCCTGCCCAACGGCCTCGACGAACCGCTCGACGGCGATGCCGAGCTGTCGGCCGGCGAGGGCCAACTGCTCGCCTTCGCCCGCGTGCTGCTCGCCGACCCTGCGGTGGTGATCCTCGACGAGGCGTCGAGCCGCCTCGATCCGGCCACCGAGGCCCAGCTCGCCCGGGCCACCGACCGCCTGCTCGCCGGGCGCACCGCGCTGGTGATCGCCCACCGGCTCGCCACGCTCGACCGCGTCGACCGCATCGCCGTGCTCGACCACGGCCGGCTCGTGGAGCACGGCGAGCGCGCCGAGCTCGCCGCCGACCCCACGTCGCGCTACGCCCAGCTCCTCGCCGGCTCCCGCGCCACCGAGGGGGTGGCCCGATGACCGCGCCCACGCACCTCGACGCCGAACCCGAGACGGCGAGCAGCTACCGCTTCGCGTGGCGGATCCTGCGCGCCGACCCGCGCACCTGGGCCATCTCGCTCACCATGTGGGTGGCGTTCTTCGTCGCGCCCATGGCCACCGGCCTGCTGCTGAAGGCCGTCCTGGATCGCCTGGCGCCCGGCTCCGAGTCAGGGGTGTGGGTCCTCGTGGCCCTGCTCGGCGGCGTGGAGCTGGGACGGTGGCTCCTGCTGATGCCCGCCATCGTCCAGTGGCACGGCGCGTGGGTGTTCTGGCACACCGTCCCCCGGGTCAACGCCATGCGCTCGCTCGGACAGGATCCGGGGCCGGTCACCGGTCGCCTCCCCGGCTCCCCCGGCGAGGCCGTGAGCCGCTTCCGCGACGACGCTCGCGACGTCGCCCAGGTGCTCGACGTGTGGCTGGACCTCGTGGCCGCGTCGCTCGCCTCCCTGGGGGGCATCGTGGTCCTGCTCGTCATCTCCCCGGCCGCCGCCATCGCCATGTTCGTGCCCATCGCCGCCGTGCTCGTGCTCGGGCAGGTGCTCGGCTCGCGCCTCAAGCACTGGCGGATGGTGGAGCGCCAGGCCACCGCCGGCGTCACCGGCTTCATCGGCGACGCCTTCGGCGCCATCGGCGCGCTCAAGGTGGCCGCCGCCGAGCCGGCCGTGCTCGACCGCTTCGAGCAGCTCGGCCACCACCGCGCCGCGGCGGCCCGCCGAGACCAGGTCGGCACCCAGGTGGCGCAGGTCCTGGGGGGCATCACCGCCAACGCCGGGCTCGGCCTGGCCCTGCTGCTCACCGCGCCGGCCCTGCGGCGCGGCGAGCTCACCGTGGGCGACGTCGGGCTGTTCACCACCTACGCCACGCTCGTGGCCGGCCTGCCGCGCGTCACGGCCCGGTGGTCGGCGTGGCAGCGCCAGGCCGAGGTGTCCGCCGCCCGGCTCGGCCGGCTCATGCCCGACCACGATCCCGACCTCGCATCGGCCGCCACCGAGACGTTCCTCCGCCACGGCCCGCCGCCCTACGTGCCCGACGTGGTGGTGCCACCGTCGCAGCGCGGCGCCCATCGCCTCGAGCGCTTCTCGGTGCGCGGCCTCTCGGTGCACCTCGACGAGACCGACCAGGTCCACCTGGTAGACCTCGACGTGGCCCGCGGGCAGCTCGTGGTGATCACCGGCCCCGTCGGCTCGGGCAAGTCGGTGCTGGTGCGGGCCCTGCTCGGCCTCGTACCCCGGGCGGCGGGCACGATCGCCTGGAACGACGAGGAGGTGGCCGACCCGTCCGCCGTCCTGGTGCCGCCCCGGGTGGCCTACGTGCCGCAGGTGCCGCGCTTGTTCTCCGAGGAGCTGGCCAGCACCGTGCTGCTCGGCGTGGACCCGGCCGAGCTGCCCCGCGCCCTCGAGCTGGCCTGCCTCGACGAGGACCTGGCCGAGATGGCCCACGGCACGAGCACCATGGTCGGCCCCAAGGGCGTCCGCCTCTCGGGCGGGCAGGTGCAGCGGACCGCCGCCGCCCGGGCGTTCGTCCGCCAGCCCGAGCTGCTCGTGGTGGACGACCTGTCGAGCGCGCTCGACGTGGCCACCGAGCACCGGCTGTGGGACGGCCTCTTCGCCGGTTCCGCGGGCGACCGGACCGTGCTGGCGGTGAGCCATCGGCCCCGGGTGCTCGAGCGGGCCGACGTGGTGGTCACCCTCCAGGACGGCCGCCGGACCTCCTGATCCCGACCCCGCACGGCGGGATCAGGAGGCCCTTGACCTCCGCCAGATCAGGACGCCTTGATGCCGCGCCAGTCGTTGCCCAGGCGGTGCTCCCAGGGCAGGAGCGGCCGGGGCAGGACCATGTCGGCGCGGGCCCACGGTAGGTACCGCTGGGTCCCCGTGACCGTGGCCCGCGCCTCCGAGGGCATCATCGGGCGGTTCGCACCGTGGCCGTCGATCCACTTCCAGGCGTACAGGGACTTGGTCTCGCTCATGGCCACGACCGTACGGATCCCCTGGTACCAGGCGGTTTCCCGTGGGTGAGCGCTGCGTTGAGGGAGCCTGACCCGGTTCTGACGGCGTTCGACCCGGTGTTCAGGCGCCGTGGCAGTTCTTGAACTTCTTGCCGCTGCCACAGGGGCAGGGGGCGTTGCGGGGGGTCTTGTCCCACTCGGACTTGACCACCGGCGCCTGCACGACGTCGGCCACGGCCTCGGCCGGGGCCTCGCCGCCATCGGCCGCGGCCTGGGCGCGGGCGGCGGCCCGCATGCCGTCGCTCGACTCCGAGGGGTCCTCGGGGCCCGACAGGGCGAGGTCGGACACGTCATTGCTCGGGGCGGGGGTCTGGTCGACCACCTGCACGTGCATCACGTACTTGACGAAGTCCTGGGCGATCGACTTCATCATGGCGCCGAACATCTCGTAGCCCTCGCGCTGCCACTCCACGAGCGGGTCCCGCTGGCCCATGGCCCGCAGGCCGATGCCCTCCTCGAGGTAGTCCATCTCGAGGAGGTGCTCGCGCCAGTGCTGGTCGACGATGCTCAGCATCACCTGGCGCTCGATCTGGCGCATGGTGTCGGCGCCGAGCTCGGCCTCCCGACGCTCGTAGTACGCGGTGGCCTCGTCGAGCAGCAGCTCCTGGAGGGCGTCGGTGTTGGGCGCGTCGCCCATCTGCTCCTGGGTGAGCTCGGTGGGCCAGAACGTGGAGATCTCGAGGTGGAGGCCCTCGAGGTCCCACTCGTCCTGCGCGTCCGACACGCAGAAGGTGGCCACGCTGGCCTCGACCGCCTCGGCGAGGTAGTCCAGCGTCTCGTCGCGCAGGTCGGCGTCGAGGAGGATCTGGTCGCGGCGCTTGTAGATGACCTTGCGCTGCTCGTTCATCACCTCGTCGTACTTGAGCACGTTCTTGCGGATCTCCGCGTTGCGCTGCTCGACGGTGTTCTGCGCCCGCTCGATGGCCTTGGTGACCATCTTCGCCTCGATCGGGATGTCGTCGGGGAGGGCCTTGCCCATCACCCAGTTCATGGCCCCGGTGGCGAAGAGGCGCATGAGCTCGTCCTCGAGGGACAGGTAGAAGCGGCTCTCGCCGGGGTCGCCCTGGCGGCCCGAACGGCCGCGGAGCTGGTTGTCGATGCGGCGGGAGTCGTGGCGCTCGGTACCGAGCACGTAGAGCCCGCCGAGCTCGCGGACCTTGGCCCCCTCGGCCTCGGTCTCGGCCTTGTAGGTGGCGAGCAGGGACTCGAAGCGGGCCTTGCCGTCCTCGGCCTCGGGGTCGAGCCCCTCGGCGCGCACGTCCTTCAGCGCCAGGCCCTCGGGGTTGCCGCCGAGGAGGATGTCCACGCCTCGACCGGCCATGTTGGTGGCCACCGTGACCGAGTGGAGCCGACCGGCCTGGGTGACGATCTCGGCCTCTCGGGTGTGCTGCTTGGCGTTGAGCACCTCGTGGGGCACCCCGCGCTTGGCCAGCATCCGGGAGAGCTTCTCGGACTTCTCCACCGAGATGGTGCCCACCAGCACCGGCTGGCCCGTCTCGTAGCGCTCGGCGATGTCGTCCACGACGGCGCCGAACTTGAAGTCCTCGGACTTGTAGATGAGGTCGGGCTGGTCCTTGCGGATGAGGGCCCGGTGGGTGGGGATCGGCACCACCTGCAGCTCGTAGGTGCTGGCGAACTCGGCCGCCTCGGTGACCGCCGTGCCGGTCATGCCGGCGAGCTTGTCGTACATGCGGAAGTAGTTCTGGAGGGTGATCGTGGCGAGGGTCTGGTTCTCCTCCTTGATCTTCACCCCCTCCTTGGCCTCGACGGCCTGGTGCAGGCCCTCGGACCAGCGCCGGCCCTCGAGGATGCGCCCGGTGAACTCGTCGACGATCTTCACCTCGCCGTGCTGGATGATGTAGTCCTTGTCGCGCTTGTACAGCTCCTTGGCGCGCAGGGCGGCCTGGAACTGGTGCACGAGGTTCTGCTGCACGGCGTCGTAGAGGTTCTCGAGCCCGAGCGCGGCCTCGACGCGCGCCACGCCCTCCTCGGTGGGCGCCACGATGCGCTTCTCCTCGTCGACGTCGTAGTCGACGTCTCGGGTGAGCCCTCGCACGATGCTGGCGAACTTGTAGTAGAGCTGCGCGGCGTCGGCCATGCGGCCCGAGATGATGAGCGGGGTGCGGGCCTCGTCCACCAGGATCGAGTCGACCTCGTCGACGATGGCGTAGGAGTGGCCTCGCTGGACCTTGTCCTCCTGGCGGGTGGCCATGTTGTCGCGCAGGTAGTCGAAGCCGAACTCGTTGTTGGTGCCGTAGGTGACGTCGCAGGCGTACTGGGTGCGCTTGAACGCGGGGTCGAAGTCTCCGGGGAGCACGAGGCCGGTGGTGAGGCCCATCCAGCCGTGGACCTGGCCCATCCACTCGGCGTCGCGCCGGGCCAGGTAGTCGTTGACCGTGATGAGGTGGACGCCCTTGCCGGCGAGGCCGTTCAGGTACACCGGCAGGGTGGAGACCAGCGTCTTGCCCTCACCGGTCTTCATCTCGGCCACCCAGCCGAAGTGCAGGGCGGCGCCGCCCATGAGCTGCACGTCGTAGTGGCGCTGGCCGATGGTGCGGGTGGCGGCCTCGCGCACCACGGCGAAGGCGTCGAGGAGGAGGTCGTCGAGCTCGGCGCCGTTGTCGAGGCGCTCGCGGAACTCGCCGGTCTTGGCGCGCAGCTCGTCGTCGGAGAGCTTCTGCAACTCCGCCTCGCGTGCGTTGATGTCGGGGACCAGGCCCTGGAGCGCCTTGACCTTGCGCCCTTCGCCGACCCGGAGGAGTTTGTCGAGTACACCCATGAGGCTGGCGAGTCTACGTGGCGCGATGCCCCGCTCCCATACGCCCCACGAGTGACATCGGCCTTGACGCCATCCGTTGTCTCATTGTATTGATGTGTTGAGACAAAGGAGCGGGTTGCATGACCGTCGTCCTCTTGGCCCTGGTGCTCACGATCGGGGCCGCCACCGGGGTGGTGCTGCTGTTCACCGCCCGGGCGTCGAGCCCGAGGGAGCTCGACGCGTGGGCCCGGAGCTACGGCCTCGTGCTCACCCCCGGCAACCGGGCGCCGGTCACCTACTACGTGCGCCTGGTCATCGTGACCCGGGTGGTGGCGGCGGTGGCCGGCGTGGTGCTCGGCTCGGCCTTCGATGCCGCCTTCGGCCTGCACACGTCCGCCGCACCGGGCTGGTGGGCGTGGCTCATCGGTGGCTGGACCTTCGGGGCGTGGTGGGCCGAGCGCGAGCTGCGCTGGCCGGCCGGCTCGGGGGTGGCCTCGCTGCTCCCCCGCCGCGTGGCCGACTACCTGCCGGGTCGTCTCCGGGCCGCACCGTTCGTGGCCCTCGGCATCGTCGCCGGCCTCGTCGCCTACGGCTGGACCACCGCCGGTGCCGATCCGACCACGGTCGACGCTCGGGGGCACCAGCCACCGCCTTCGGTCGGCTACCTCGTGGCCGTGCTCGCCGTGGGCGCAGCCGTCACGGCGCTCACCACCCTGGGCGTCTGGCGCACGGTCAGCCGTCGCCAGCCCGCGCTCGCGCCGGATCAGCTCGCCGCCGACGACGCCATCCGCACCAGCACGGCGCACCAGCTGACCGGCGGCGGCACCGCCGTGGTCCTCTGCGTCGCCGCCGTGCTGGCCGGCACCCTCGGGTGGTCGTCCACCACCTCCGGCGTGACCAGCGGCCCGCTGCTCACGGGGTCGATCGCGCTCTGGCTGGCCGCCATGGTCTCGTGGCGGTACTACACGTACCGGGCGTGGCGGGTCCGGCGGCTCCGGCCGGCCCCTGAGCACGCGTCCGCGCTGGCGACCA
Organism: Actinomycetota bacterium; assembly: GCA_019639095.1. Taxonomy (GTDB): domain Bacteria; phylum Actinomycetota; class Acidimicrobiia; order Acidimicrobiales; family Iamiaceae; genus Aquihabitans. The sequence goes on along the minus strand of JAHBSN010000002.1, from coordinate 14,043 downwards.
CGTGATCCTCCGCGTCGACCCGTCGGCGGCCACGCCGCCCTACGCCCAGATCCAGGCCCAGGTGGCCACCATGGTGCGCAGCGGCGTGCTGCCACCGGGCACCCGCCTGCCCACCATCCGCCACCTCGCCAACGACCTCGGCATCGCCGCCAACACGGTGGCCCGCGCCTACCGCGAGCTCGAGCTCGAGGGACTCGTGGCCACGCGCGGTCGCCACGGCACGTTCGTGCTGGCACCGGCTCCGGCCACCGTGGAGGTGGCGGGCCCGGCCCTGGCCGATGCCGCCACCGCCTACGCCATGGAGGCCGCCCACCGCGGGCTCGACCTCGACCAGGCCCTCGACGCCGTCCGCTCGGCCTTCCGCGCCCTCGACGAACCCCGGAGGCTCGCATGATCCCCACCGATCGCCCCGTGGCGCTGCCGCCCACCGTGGCCACCACGCCACGCCCGAGCCGCCCCGTGCTGCGCCTGCTCGCGCTCGCCACGAGCATCCTGGTGCTGCTCCTGGTGGTGTGGTGGACCGGTGCCGTGGCGCCCCGGGTCCGGGTCCACCACACGTCGGCCTCGGGCCAGGCCGATCCGCGCACCGGCTGGGCCTACGCCTCGTTCGAGGTGACCAACGACGGGCGCTTCCCCGTGCACGTGCGCTCGGTGGAGGTGGTTCGCGACCGCGACGAGGGCGAGCTCCAGCTCTACGTGCGCGACCCCGACATCCCGCCCGAGGTGCGGTCCTACCCGGCCAACCCGGCGGGGCTCGTAGGCCGCACCGACCTGGTGGGCCTCGAGCCCTTCGACCTCCCGGGCGGCACGAGCCGCGAGGTGGTGGTGCTGTTCGAGCTGCGCTGCATGGGCGACTGGCCGAGCGACGCCACCGTGGAGGCCGACAGCGCGCTCGGCGTCGGCCGCACGTTCCACCTCGACGGGCCGCCCCTCGGCACGTGGTCGGTGCCGCAGAGCTGCTGATCGATCAGTCGGCCTCGTCGATCAGCCCGACCTGGCCGTCGTCGCGCCGGTAGACCACCGCGGCGCGCGAGGTCTCGGCGTTGGTGAAGAAGAAGAAGCCGTGGCCCACCAGCTCCATGCGCTCCACGGCCTCCTCGGCGCTCATGGGGAACATGGCGAAGCGCTTGGACTTCACGATCCTGGGGCCGTCGTCGGCGGACTCCACCTCCGTCTCGGCCTCGGTCTCGGGCAGCGGGACCACCGCACCGAGGCTGTCGACGCCCTTCTTGGCCTTGGGGGCGCCCTGGTGGCGCTGGCGGAGCTTGGTCTTCAGCTTGTGGAGCTGGTGCTCGAGCTTCTCGTAGGCCTTGTCGATGGCCTGGTAGCCGTCGGGGGCCTGCACCTTGCACCGCACGTGGTGGCCGTGGCCCTCGATGGTGACCTCGCACACCTCCTTGTCGGCGATGCGCGGGTTCTTGTGCTCCCAGAAGTGCACCTCGGCGTGGTCCAGCCCGTCGACGAAGCGCCCCAGGCGCCCGATCTTCTCCTCGGCCATGACCCGCAGGTTCTCGGAGACCTCGGTGTGACGTCGGCTGACCGTGACCTGCACGTGGGGGACCTCCTGCTCGGGGATGCTGTCCGGATCGTAGACCCGCCCGCGAGGGCCCGCGGACGGGCGACCGAGCCTGCGTCAGGGCGGGTGGGCGGCGGCCACGCCCACCACGGCGCCCGCCCCCGCCGCCCGCAGCGCACGCCCGGCGGCCCCGAGCGTGGCGCCGGTGGTGACCACGTCGTCGACCACCGCGACCCGCCCGCCGGGCACCGGCCGGACCGGCCGGAACGCCGGCCCGGTGCGGCGCTCGTCGAGCGACCGACCGGTCTGGGCCGGTCCCGGCGCCCGGGCCAGGAGCCCTCGGCACGGCACGCCCAGCTCGCGGGCCACCCGCCGGGCGAGCAGCTCGGCCTGGTCGAAGCCGCGCGCTCGGCGGCGCTCGGGGGTGGTGGGCGCCCACGTGACCACCTGGATCGCGTCGCCGCGGACGAGCGTGGCCATGCCTCGGGCCAGCCAGCGGAGCGGCGCCCGGGCGTTGCGGTACTTGATCTGGGCCACCAACTCGCGGGCGGGCCCCTGGTAGGCGAGGAGCGCCCGGCAGGCATCGAGCGACGCCGGCACGGGCACCAGCGGCGCCGGCGCCAACCGGGCGGTGCAGGCCGAGCACGGCGAGGGCCCGGGACGGTCGCACCCGGCGCAGGTGGTGGCGAGCAGCACCCGCCCATCCTCCCCCACCCCCCTGACACCCCGACCCCCGACGAATGTGCGGTACCCCAGCGACGTTCCTGTCGCTCCCGCGCGTGATGTTCGCGATGGGAACCCCCTTCAGGCCCGTCGCACCTCGCCGGTAGCGTCGACGGCCGTGTCCCGCCTGTTCGCCGTCCCGCCCTGGCCGGAGGTCCGGCGTCGGCTCCCCCGCCTGCTGCTCGGCCTCGTGCTGTGCGGCGTGGCGTTCGCCTGCATCGTCGACGCCCGGCTCGGGCTCGACCCGTGGGACGTGCTCCACGAGGGGGTCGCCCACCACACGGGCCTCGAGATCGGCCTGGTCACCACCCCCACCGGCTTCGTGGTGCTGCTGGGGTGGATCCCGCTGCGGGAGCGGATCGGGGTCGGCACCCTCTGCAACGTGGTCGTGATCGGCACGGTGATGGACCTCGTGGCGCCCCACCTCCCCCACAGCGACGCCACCCCCACCCGGTGGGCCCTGCTCGTCGCCGGACTCGTCCTCGTGGGGCCCGGGATCGGCTTCTACATCGGGGCCCACCTCGGACCCGGACCCCGCGACGGCATCATGACCGGCCTGGCCCAGCGCGGCCCGTCGATCCGGCTCGTGCGCACCGGCATCGAGCTGGTGGCGCTGGGCATCGGGTGGACCCTGGGCGGGACCGTGGGCATCGGCACCGTGCTGTTCGCCCTCACCGTCGGACCGAACGCCCAGTTCTGGCTGGAGCGCCTGGACCTCGGCCACCCACCCGGGTTCGATCCGGCCGTGGATCCGGAGCCCGAGGCCGATCCGACGCTGGCCGCGAACTGACCGGCGTCGCTCAGGGCAGCGACGGCAGCCGCGGACCGTCGCCGCGCGCGATCCGCTCGGTGCGACCCGTGATCATGGGCGCCCACTCGGGGTGGGTGAGCACGTAGAAGCGGTCGGTGCGGATCGCGTCCACCACCAGCGCGGCCACGTCGGCCGGATCGAGGCCGCTCGCGATGACGCCGGCGATGTACTCGGCGAACCCGGCGCGCAGGGCGGCCCGCTGCGGATCCTCGTCGACAGCATCGCCTCCGGCCACCTCCGGCCGGTTGCGGCCGGCCTCGTGGATCCGGGTCTGCACCCACCCGGGGCACAGCACCGACACGCCCACCCCCGACGCGCCCACCATGGCGAGATCGGCGAAGAGCGTCTCGGAGAGCGTGACCACGCCGTGCTTGGACACGTTGTAGATGGCCGAGAACGGCATGGAGGTGAGCCCGGCCATGGACGCCGTGTTCACGACGTGCCCCTCGCCCTGCTCGATCAGCAGCGGCGTGAAGGCGCGGATGCCGTGGATGACGCCCCACAGGTTGACGCCGAGCACCCACTCCCAGTCCTCGACCGAGTGCTCCCACACCGGGGCGCCGGCGGACACGCCGGCGTTGTTGCACACGACGTGGACGGTGCCGAATCGCTCGACGGCGCGGTCGCGCAGCGCGTCCACCTGGGCGCCGTCGCTCACGTCGCACACCACGGCCTCGACCTCGGCGCCCTCGGGCAGGTCGGCCACGGCGCGCTCGAGGGCAGCGGCCTCCACGTCGGCGGCCACCACCCGCATGCCCTCCTCGAGGAACGCCCGCACGAGGGCCAGGCCGATGCCCGACGCCCCGCCGGTGACCACCGCGACCTTGCCGGCCAGCTCGTCCATGCTGCGCTCTCCTGTGCTCGTGCGACGACGGCGGCGACCCTAGACCGGACTTGACCCGCGGGTCAGGAGCGAGGGTCGGCGACCCTCCTCAGGCCGGGAGGGCCGACCCCGGCGCCCAGGCGGCGTGGGTACCGCTCGAGATGCGCTCGGGCAGGCGCAACCGGGCGACGGGGCCGTCGGCGATGTTGCGGGCGTCGAGCACCAGGCACTCGGAGCGATCGCCCGCCACGTCGGTGGTGAACGTCACCACGTAGGCGTCGTCCTCGGCGGTGCCGCCCACCTTCGGCGCCACACCCGGCTCGGAGCCGTACACGCCGTCGGGCAGGCGGAGGTGGTGGTCCTCGCCGGTCTCGACGTCGTGGCGCACCAGCCCGTCGAACAGGAACCACCCGGGCACGCCGGTGGCGGCGTACACGTAGCGGTGGCGCCGCCCGGTGAGACGTCCGCTGACGATCCCGAACTCGGTGAAGTCGTCGCGCATCCGCTCCTCGGTGCAGCGCCCGGTGCGCAGGTCGAGGCGCCAGCGGTGCAGGCGGGTCTGCATCCAGTCGAGCGCGAGGTACCGGAACATCCACAGCTCGTCGTCGACGTTCGGCCGCGGCGAGGGGTCCCCCTGGTGGAACCCCTCGAGCACCACGGTGTTGCCGTCCTCGTAGGCGTTGGTCCAGTGCAGGACGTAGGTGGGGTCGGCCTCGAACCACACGACGTCGGCGGCGGTCCCCCGCCGGGGCACCACGGCCAGGCGCGAGGGCTTGTCGTGCATCCTCACGGCGTGGATGCCCTGGGGCAGGAGGTCCTCGTCCCAGTGCATCGGCAGGTCGTTGAGCACCACGAAGCGCTCGGTGATGGCCATGTCGTGCGGGAGGCGCGGACCGGGGAGCGGGACCGGCTCGTAGTGCACCAGCCGACCACGGGCGTCGACCACCCCGAAGTGGAGGTACGGCGCCGCCACGCCGTAGTTGAAGAAGAACAGCTCACCGGTGGCCTCGTCGACCTTGGTGTGGGCCGACACGCCCTCGGCCGGGAACCACCCGTCCCAGCGGGTGACGCCTCGGGTGTCCAACGAGTCCGGGTCGAGCCGGTACAGCTCGCCGCACTGCCAGAACGACGTGAGGACCTCGCCGCCGTGGACCACGAGGTCGGTGCTCGACGCGTCCTTCATCGCGCCGCGGGCGGTGAGGCCGTCGGTGCGCTCGGCCGATCGGGGGCTCTCGGCCAGCCCCGCCCAGAGCGACCGTCCCGCCTCCTGCTCGGCCACGAGGCCCTCGGTCCGCACGAAGCGGTTGCGGTACGACGCCCGGCCGTCGCGGAAGCGGACGGCGTGGACCATGCCATCGCCGTCGAAGGGGTGGTAGCGGGTGATGGGCGGGTGGAGCGGGTTCTCGGTGTTGCGGACGTAGAGGCCGTCGAGGTCGGCGGGGATGGCCCCCTCCACCACCTCGACCCGGTCGACCGACCACTCCGTGGCCTGCGGCCGCCAGGCCCCGGTGCGGTAGGGGTGGTCGTCGTCGGCGGGCAGCGTGGAGCGCAGTCGCTCCACCACTCGGGCGTCGGTCACGAGGCCGGTCCCTCCAGGATGAACGAGCAGGTGGTGGCGGTGCTGCCACCGATGTTGAGCGTGCCGAAGCGGGTGGCGCCCGCCACCTGGGTGCCCTCGGCCCGACCGGTCACCTGGCGGGCGGCGTCGAGCACCATGCGGACGCCCGTGGCGCCCACGGGGTGGCCGCCGCCGATCAGGCCGCCGCTCGGGTTGACCGGGATCCGCCCGTCGCGCTCGATCTCCCCGGCCTCGATCGCCTTCCACGAGTCGCCCGGGGCCGTGATGCCGAGGTGGTCGATGGCGAGGTAGCCCGATGCCGCGAAGCAGTCGTGCACCTCCACCCCGTGGAGGTCGTCGACCGATCCGAGCCGGGCCCGGCGCAGGGCGTCGGCGAAGGTGTCGCGCACGTGGGGCAGCACGTGGGTGTCGGTGCGGCTGCGCTCGAGCTTGGGCGCCAGCGGCAGGCCGACGGTGCGGTGGCCCCAGCCCACGATGCGCGCGGCCCGCCCGGCGCGCAGCACCTCGGGGTGGTCGCGCACCCAGCGATCCGATGCGAGCACCACGGCCGCACCGCCGTCGGTCACCTGGCTGCAGTCGTTGCGCCGGGTCCGACCCTCCACCACCGGGTTGGCGTCGGGGTCGTCGGTGAAGCTGTGCGGCCCGAAGCGCCACTCGCGGGTCTGGGCCAGGGGGTTGGTGCGGGCGTTGCGATAGGCCAGCTCGGCGAAGGCGTGGAGGTGGGCGTCGTCGAGCCCGTAGCGACGGTCGTACTCGGCGGCGACGTCGGAGAACGCCGCCGGCCAGACGTAGCGCGGCTCGCCCTCGTGGCCCACCCACGACGCGGCGCCCAGGTGCCGGGCCGCATCGTCTCCGGGCACGGTGCGCTCGAGCTCCACCCCCACCACGAGGGCGACGTCGTAGCGGCCCGCCTCGAGCTCGGCGGTGGCGGCGAGCAGGGCGACGCTGCCCGAGGCGCAGGCCGCCTCGTGGCGAGAGGCGGGCCGGCCCCACAGGTCCGGGTCGACGGTGGCCGGCATGGCACCGAGGTGGCCCTGGCCGGTGAAGAGCTGGCCGAAGGCGTTGGCGACGTGGACCGTGTCGATGTCGGCCGCCTGGACCCCGGCGTCGGCGAGCGCGCCGGCCACCACCTCGGCGGTGAGGGCGTCGAAGCCCTCGCCCTCGCGGCTGCGGTTGCGCGCGAAGTCGCTCTGGCATCCGCCCAGCACCCAGGTCCCCGCAGGTGTGCCCGTCGTCACGCCCGCCACCGTACCCCCGGGGTGCGGCCGGCCCCGCTCCTACGCTGCGACGGTGCGCCGCCGCTCCCCTGCCGTCCTGCTGTCGATCGCCGTGGCGCTGGCGGTCCTCGCATCCTGCGGGCCCGACGAGGCCGGCACGGCCCTCGCCATCCGCTCCACCCGCTGGGATCGGGCCGGGCGCCTCGTGGCCACCACCGAGTGCGCCGACGCCGTGCGAGCCGAGGTGGTGGGCGACGACGTGCGCATCACCGGCACCCCGAAGGTGGGCCGGTGCCGGCCGCAGGTGGTGCTGGAGGTGCCGCCAGGAACCCGGTCGGTGACCGACGCCGCCACCGGGATGGTGGTCGACCTCCCCGCGCCGCCGGCGACCTGAGCCCGGACGCGCCGGTGGCCGGGCCCGAGGGCCCGGCCACCGTCAGATCGCCACGCTGATCGCGGGGATCAGTACCGGTAGTGCTCGGGCTTGTAGGGGCCCTCCACCTTCACGCCGAGGTAGTCGGCCTGGTCGGGGGTGAGCTTGGTGAGCTTCACGCCCAGGGCGTCGAGGTGGAGGCGGGCCACCTTCTCGTCGAGCAGCTTCGGGAGCGTGTAGACGCCCACCGGGTACTCGTCGGTCTTGGTGAACAGCTCGATCTGGGCGATGGTCTGGTTGGTGAACGAGTTGCTCATCACGAAGCTCGGGTGGCCGGTGGCGCAGCCGAGGTTCATGAGCCGGCCCTCGGCCAGCACGATCACCGAGTGGCCGTCGGGGAACTGGAACTCGTTCACCTGCGGCTTGATCTCGACGTTGCGGACGTCGCTCATCCGGGCCAGGCCGGCCATGTCGATCTCGTTGTCGAAGTGGCCGATGTTGGCCACGATCGCCTGGTGCTTCATGCGGCCCATGTGCTCGGCGGTGATGATGCCCTTGTTGCCGGTGGTGGTGATGAAGATGTCGGCACGGCCGAGGGCGTCCTCGAGGGTGGTGACCTCGAAGCCCTCCATGGCGGCCTGCAGGGCGCAGATCGGGTCCACCTCGGACACGATCACCCGGGCGCCCTGGCCCCGCAGCGACTGGGCGCAGCCCTTGCCGACGTCGCCGTAGCCGGCCACGAACGCCACCTTGCCGCCGATCATGACGTCGGTGGCGCGGTTGAGGCCGTCGATGAGGCTGTGGCGGCAGCCGTAGAGGTTGTCGAACTTCGACTTGGTGACCGAGTCGTTGACGTTGATGGCCGGGAACTGCAGCTGGCCGGCCTCGAACATCTGGTAGAGGCGGTGCACGCCGGTGGTGGTCTCCTCGGTGACGCCCTTGACGCCGGCGGCCACCTGGGTCCAGCGGTTCGGCTCCTTCTCGAGCGACGAGCGCAGGAGCTCGAGCACCACGCCCCACTCCTCGGAGTCGTCCTCGGTGGTGTCGGGCACGGCGCCGGCGAGCTCGTACTCACGGCCCTTGTGCACCAGCAGCGTGGCGTCGCCGCCGTCGTCGAGGATCATGTTCGGGCCCGAGCCGTCGGGCCAGCGCAGGGCCTGGTCGGTGCACCACCAGTACTCCTCCAGCGTCTCGCCCTTCCAGGCGAACACCGGCACGCCCTGGGGCGCGTCGACGGTGCCGTTGGGGCCCACGGCCACCGCGGCGGCGGCGTGGTCCTGGGTGGAGAAGATGTTGCAGGACACCCAGCGCACGTCGGCGCCGAGGGCGGTGAGGGTCTCGATGAGCACCGCCGTCTGGATGGTCATGTGCAGCGAGCCCATGATCTTGGCGCCGGCCAGGGGCTGGGCGTCGGCGAACTCGGCTCGGGTGGCCATGAGGCCGGGCATCTCGTGCTCGGCGAGCTGGATCTCCTTGCGGCCGAAGCCGGCCAGGGACAGGTCGGCGACCTTGAAGTCGTCGGGGTTCAGGATGGTCACGGGGTCTCCTCCACGCGTCGATGATGGGTGCTCGGCCGGGCGCGCCGAGGCGACCGGACGAAGCGTTCGAGTTGTGGGGCTGGAGCCCGCTGGCTCACCCATGACAGCCCACCGGCCCGAAGGCCGGTGACCAACCTAGTCCACCGCCGTCCTCCGGGCACGGAGCGCCGGGCGCGGCCGAACTGGAACGTGTTCTAGGGTCACGGCCCATGCCGCTGGAACGCTTCACCGATCGCGTCGTCATCGTCACCGGGGCCGCCTCGGGGATCGGCCGGGCCACCGCCGCCCGGCTCGCCGCCGAGGGCGCCAAGGTGCTGGCCTCGGACATCACCGCCGACGCGCTCGACGCCTCCGTGGCCGAGGCCCTCGCCGGCGCCGCGCCGGGCGGCGAGGTGGTGGCCCACGTGGCCGACATCAGCGACGAGGACCAGGCCGCCGGCACGATCGCCGCCGCCGTGGAGCGCTGGGGCCGCCTCGACGCCCTGTGCAACATCGCCGGGATGCTCAAGACCGTGCGCACCCACGAGTGCGACCTCGACACCTGGAAGCGGGTGATCGACGTCAACCTCACCGGCACGTTCCTGATGTGCCGAGCCGCCCTGCCGCACCTGATCGAGTCGCGCGGCGCCATCGTCAACGCCGCCTCCACCAGCAGCTTCTTCGGCCACCCGTGGATGGCGGCCTACGCCTCCTCCAAGGGGGCCATCGCCGCCTTCACCCACACCCTCGCCGTGGAGTACTGCAAGGAGGGCGTGCGGGTGAACGCCATCGCCCCCGGCAGCGTCACCTCGGGCATCACGAACAACGTCGAGTTCCCCGACGACCTCACCAAGGACGAGGGGAAGCTCGTGCGCCGCATCATGTCGCCCACCGGCTTCGGCGACGCCGCCGACGTGGCGTCGGTGGTGGCGCTGCTCGCCTCCGACGACGGCCGGCACATGACCGGCGAGATCATCCGGATCGACGGCGGGACCCACGCGTGAGGGTCTCGGTGGCCACGGCCTACCTGCCACCGGCGGAGCTGGCCCCGATCGCGACGGCGGCCGACGCCGCCGGCTACCACGCCATGGCCCTCGCCGACCACGTGGTGAACCTCGAGACGCTCACGACGCCCTACCCCTACACCGACGACGGGAACCGGCGGTGGGAGGCCTTCACGCCCTGGGTCGACCCGTGGGTGGCCATCGGCGCCCTGGCCGCGGTCACCGAGCAGCTGCGGTTCTTCACCAACATCTACGTGCTGCCCATGCGCGATCCCTTCACGGTGGCCAAGGCGGTGGCCACCGCGTCGGCGCTATCGGGTGGTCGCGTGGCGCTCGGCGTGGGCATGGGGTGGTGCGAGGAGGAGTTCGACCTGCTGGGCGAGCCGTTCCGCAAGCGCGGCGCCCGAGCCGACGAGATGCTCGAGTTGCTGGCCGAGCTCTGGACCGGCGGGTGGGTGGAGCACCACGGTGAGTTCTACGACGTGCCCCGGCTCGAGATGACCCCCGCCCCACCCGCGCCGGTGCCGGTGTACGTGGGCGGCCTCTCCGACGCCGCCCTGCGCCGCGCCGCCCGCCACGACGGCTGGATCTCCGACCTCATCTCGATCGACCAGGCCGCCGAGTACCGCGCCACGCTCGACGCCGAGCGGGCCCGGCTCGGCCGCGCCGACACCGACTTCTCGATGATCGTCTCGCTGAGCGACGCCCTCACCGTCGACGACTTCCGCCGGGCCGAGGAGGCAGGCGTCACCGACCTGCTCACCATGCCCTGGGCCTACTACGGCGGCTTCGAGCAGCCGCTGCAGGGCAAGGTCGACGGCCTGAAGCGCTTCGCCGACGACATCCTGGCCAAGCTGGGCGATTGACCCCACGCCCGGCGCGCCGCACCGCCCTGGCCGCGCTCGGCGTGGCCCTGCTGGTGGGCTGCTCGTCGGACGACACCGCCGTCCCCGCCACCACCACGTCGGCCCCGCCCACCACGATCCCCACCGATCCCCCCGGGCCCGGTCCCACCCCCGCCGAGCTCGTCGGGGTGCTGCCCGCCGCCGCCGACCTGGGTCCCGACTGGGTGGAGGCCCTCCCGGAGGCCGATGAGCCCGACCCGGCATCGGGCGCCGAGGACCCCACCGATCGCGCCATCGCCGACCAGTGCCCCGAGCTGGCCGACCTCATGGGTGCCGAGCCCGACGACCCCGACGACGACCACGTCACCCGGCGCTACGTCGACGGCGACGGCCGCGAGCTGTCGGTGGAGCTCGATCCGACGCCGCGCATGCGGACCGACGCCGACCTCGAGGCGCGGGTCGAGGCCACCAACCGCTGCGACGAGGTGGTGGTCGACGACCGCGACGGGGTGACCACCACCCTGCGGTTCCAGACGGCGGTCGATCCCGACCACGGCGAGCAGGCGGTGAAGTTCCAGGCCGTGGTGGAGGTGTCGCTGCCCTTCGAGGCCGACCCGATCACCCTCGAGCTCTACGGCCTCGCGTTCCGGACGGGCACGGTGGGGGTGAGCATCAGCGCCAGCGACGGCCTCGACCCCGAGAGCCTCGGGGTGAACCGCACCGACGTCGAGCTCCTCGCATCGGTGTCGGACCGACTCGAGGCGGCAGTGGACGACCTGGTGGGCTGATCCGCTACTTGACCGCCGTGGGGGCAACCAGGCCGCCGCTGGCGCCGGTGAGCGGGATCGGCGTGGCGGTGAGCAGGAAGTCGGCCTGGCCGTCGGCGGCACAGTCGGCGGCCAGCTCGTCGAGCGCCCACATCTGGCCCTGGGCCAGGCCCATGTCGCGCAGCTGGATCATGTGCACCGGGAGCAGGACCGCCGGGTCCTCGCACGGGAAGCACTCGAGCACCAGGGTGTCGGTGGCCACGCCGGCCACCTGGTGGTCGTGGAACCACTCGATGGATCGCGTGGACAGGCCGGGGCAGGTGGTGCGGTAGCGATCCTTGGGCCCGGTGCGCAGGAAGTGCATGTGCCCGGTGCGCACCAGGACGATGTCGCCCGGCTCGATGGCGAGGCCGGCGGCCGCCGCGGCGGCGTCGAGCTCGTCGCCGGTGATCGGGTGGTTGTCGTCGAAGTGGTCGACGCCGTGCAGGCGGGCGACGTCGAGCAGCACGCCCCGGGTGGCCACCGGGCCGAAGGCCTCGATCCCGAGCCGAGCGGCGCCGGCCTCGGTGACGACCGAGTCCGGCGTGCCGTTGTAGAGCTCGTGGCCGTAGCCCACGTGGCTGAGCGCATCCCAGTGGGTGGCGCTCTGCACGCCCATCGAGAAGCGGTCGTCGCTGGTGCAGAAGCCGTCGGCGTCGCCGGTGTAGGCGACGTTGACGGCGATCATCTCCAGCGCCGGGTTGTCCCGCCCGGGGATCCCGCCGGTCTGGGGGCCGTCGGCGTCGAACGGGATGGCCAGCGAGAACGGCCGGCCCTGGCGCACCGCGGCGGCGCCGCGCCGGACGGCATCGGCGTCGATCAGGTTGAGCGTGCCGCGCTGGTCGTCGGCGCCCCAGCGCCCGCGGTTCGACACGCGGGCGGCCAGCTCGACGAGGTGGGGCGGGAGGCCGGGCACGACCGTGCTCAGCCCGGCGACGGGGCCGCCGCCGGGGATGCGGCGATGGCCGGGGTGGGGCCCGGATCGATGCCGGCGCGCTCGGCCAGGTCGAGCGCCACGACGTCGCCGAAGAGGGCGAGGTCGAGGATCTGGGCGAGGGCGCCGTCGCCTTCGGCCCGCACGGTGTGGATGCCGGTGACGACCTCGTCGGTCCAGGTCTCGACCGCGGCGAACTGCTCGGCGAGCTGCGGCGGCTCCTCGTCGTGGCGCAGCAGCACCAGCGAGAGCACCTGGCGGGTGACGTCGCCGTGCTGGCCCCAGCCGGCGATCTCGCCGTGGACGACGTCGGGCAGCTCGCCGGTGAACGCCGGGGTCTTGGCGCTCTGGTTCAGCTGCGCCTTCCAGCGCGAGGCGGCCACGCCGCCGGCAGCGCCACCGCCGTAGACGAGCGGGATGGTGCCGGCGAGGTCGCGAGCGAGGGCGACGGCGGCGTTGCCGTCCTTGGCCAGCTCGTCGCGACGGGCTCGCAGCTGGTCCACCGCGGCCGCGATCCAGTCCCGGGCACCGGGGAAGAGGCCGATGTCCTCGAAGGCCCGCAGCACCGGCACCGACAGCGCGCCGATGCGCGCCCGGGTGGGCATGGGCGAGGTGGCCACCGGCAGGAAGACCGTGGGCGCGGCCTGCTGGTCGGCCAGGGCCCCCAGCTGCCCGCCGCTGGTGACGGCGAAGAGCCGCCCACCGGCCTCCACCGACGTGGTGGCCGAGGCCACCGCCTCGGGCGAGTCGCCCGAGGCCGAGATGGCCACCACGAGCGTGGTGGCGTCGACGAACGAGGGCGGCTCGAACCCCTTGTGCACCACCACGGGCACCGGCATGAACGGCCCGGCCACCGCCGCGAGCAGGTCGCATGCCCAGCCCGCCGCGCCGGTGCCGAGCAGGAGCACGTTGGCGATGTCGTCGTGCTCGGGCAGCGGGCCGGTGACCGGCAGGCTGCGGCTGGCCGCCACGAGCTGCTCGGGCAGGTCGAACAGGGCGTCTCGCAGCCCGAGGGAGTCCGGCACGGCGGTCAGGAGAGGGTGGAGGGCACGCCGTCGGCCTCGGCCTTGGCCATGAGGCGCTCGTGCTCCGCGTCGTCGACGGTGGTGGCCTCGTCGGGGAGCATCACCGGGATGTCGTCGCGGATCTCGTAGCGGCGCTTGAGCCGCGGGTTGTAGAGCGCGTGCTCGGACTCGAAGTAGAGCAGCGAGCCCTTGTCCTCGGGGCAGGCGAGGATCGAGAGGAGCTTCGGGTCGAGGGCCATGGCGGATGTCATCCCTTGGTGATCTGGTGGAGCAGTTCGGAGGTGTGGAGGTCGCACTCGTCTCGCGTGCGGGCCTCGAGGTTGAGGCGCAGCAGCGGCTCGGTGTTGGACGGGCGCAGGTTGAACCACCAGTCGCCGAGGTCGACGGTGAGGCCGTCGAGGCGGTCCTGGGCGGCGTCGGGGTGGGAGGCGGCGTACTCGGCGGCCACGGCGTCGATCACGGCGGCGGGGTCGGCCACCTGGGTGTTGATCTCGCCGGAGTCGGCGTAGCGGTCGAAGGGGTGGCGCACCACCGACATGGGCTCGTCGGTGGCGCAGAGGCGCTCGAGCACCAACATGGCGGCGATGAGGCCGGAGTCGGCCCGGAAGTTGTCGCGGAAGTAGTAGTGCGCCGAGTGCTCCCCGCCGAACGCCGCGCCCGTGGCCGCCATCTCGGCCTTGATGTAGGAGTGGCCGACCTTGGTGCGCACCGGCGTGCCACCGTGCTCGCGCACGACCTCGGGCACCACCTTGGAGCAGATGAGGTTGTGCAGGATGGTGGCGCCGGGCTCCTTCTCGAGCACGCCCACCGCCACCAGGGCGGTGGTGACCGAGCCCGACAGGCCCTCGCCGCGCTCGTCGACCACGAAGA
>JAHBSN010000199.1 GCA_019639095.1 Actinomycetota bacterium | reverse complement strand
TTGTCGACGAGCAGCTCCACGTCGGCGGGGTTGCCGAGTCGGTGGGTGAGGGCGGCCACCACGAGCCCCACCGCCGCCAGGATCCCGAGGTGGGCGGCCGGCGACCACCGGGCCGGGCCGAGGCCGTGGGCGAGGGCATCCAGGAGCGCGAGGTAGGCGGCGCCCACGAGGCCGCCGAGCAGCCCGGTGAGCACCACGAGCGTGAGGAGGCGGTGGCGGGGGTGCTGCACGGCGCGGCCGAGGGTGGGCCGGAGGTCGGCGAGGAATGACACAGATACATCGTACTACGAGGTATTGACGACCGTGCCATCCTCGGAGGCGCGGCGCGGCGACGGCGGCGCGGTGAGAGGAGCGACGGTGACGAGCATCGACGGACGGCCCAACAGCGCCCTCCTGGTGATCGACGTGCAGAACGACGTCGTGGCCAGCGCGCACCGGCGTGACGAGGTGGTGGCCACCATCGGCCGGTTGGTGGAGCGGGCCCGGTCCGAGGCCGTGCCGGTCGTCTGGGTGCAGCACGCCGACGACCGACTCGAACGGGGCACGCCGGGGTGGGACTACGTGCCCGAGCTCCAGCGGACCCCCGACGAGCCGGTGGTGCACAAGCGCTACGGCGACGCGTTCGAGGACACCTCGCTGGAGGACGAGCTCGCCGCCCTCGGCGTCGGCCGCCTGGTGGTGGCCGGGGCCCAGTCCGACGCGTGCATCCGGGCCACGCTCCACGGCGCCTTCGTCCGCGGGTACGACGCCGTGCTCGTGGCCGACGCCCACACCACCCTCGACCTCACCGCCTACGGGCTACCCGCCCCCGAGATGGTGATCGCCCACCTCAACGAGTACTGGACGTGGCAGGACGGGCCGGGCCGGTCGGCCGGCGTGGAGCCGGCCGACGAGGTTCAGCTGCGCCGCACCTCCGGCTGACCGCCGGGCACCTCGATCGGTGGAACCGGCGACTGGGGATCGCCGGGAGGCGGGTCGGTCGGGCTCGGCGGCTGCGGGGTGGGGCTCGGCGGGGTGGGGGGAACCTCGGGGTTGCTCATGGCTCGGCCTCCGGTCGGTACGGGAGCCGGGAGGTACCCGACCCCGGCGGCCGCTACTCCCGACCGCCGTGCCAGCGGCGCCGTCCACCCGCCCAGGGGCCGACGTCGGTGCCGAACGCGAGGTGGCCGCCGAGGAAGGCGCCCACGGTGGCCACCGTCGCACCGGCGTGGGCCAGGCGGATCCCGCGCCAGCGGTCGCCCCGCCGACGCGCCCGCCACGACGCCGCGTAGAGCGCGGTCGCGATCGAGTTGGTACTGGCGTGCACAACGCCCGTGCGCTTGAGCTCGGGCGGGAGCCGCAGCCAGGACGCCCAGCCGGTCACGGCCGTCGGGACGGCGGCGAGGACACCGAGGCCGATGAACCAGGTGGCCACGTCGTCGTGTTCGGCGGGCCCGAACACGTCGAGCATCCAGGCCGAGGTCCAGCAGCCGATGGGGACGTCGGTGAGCACCGGGTGCAGCGGGTGGCCCAGCCAGCGACCCTGGAGCCACCCGGCCGTCGGGGCCTCGCCCAGGAGCGGCTCGAGGCGCTCGGCCACGGGCGCCACCACGCGGTCGAGCACCTCGGCGTGGTCGACGGCGTCGGTGGCGACGCGGGCGATCACGGCGCGCTCGCCAGGTGGGCGAGGAGCTGCTCGTTGAAGGCGTCGAGGTCGTCGGGCTTCCGGCTCGTGACGAGCACGCCGCCGTCCTTCTCGTCGACCACCACCGGCTCGTCGACCCAGGTGGCGCCGGCGTTCTCGAGGTCGGTGCGCAGGCTCGGCCACGACGCCACCCGGCGGCCCTCCACGCCGCCGGCCTCCACGAGGAGCCAGGGAGCGTGGCAGATGGCGGCCACGAGCTTGTCGGCGCCGAGGAACGAGCGGACGAACCCGACCGCCTCCTCGTCCATGCGCAGCGCATCGGGGTTCGCCACGCCGCCTGGCAGCACGAGGGCGTCGTACACGGACGGGTTCGCCTCGTGGATCGGGCGGTCGACCGGGAAGGTGTCGCCGGGGTCCAGGTGGTTGTAGCCGCGCACCTCGTCGACGTTCGAGATCAGGTGGACGGTGGCGCCGGTGGCCTTCACGGCCTCCCAGGGGCCGGTCAGCTCCACCTGCTCGACGCCGTCGGTGGCCAGGAACGCCACGGTTCGGGTGGACAGGTCGGGATCGGTCATGGGTCACGCTCCTCGGTTCGGGGGGGGGTGCGATCCGGTACCCCTCGGCGTTCGGCACCACACGCGCCGCCGTCGAGCGTGACCTTCGGCACCCTGGGTCTCGCCGCCGATCGGGCGGGGTAGGGGAGCACCACGAACCACTACCGAGGGAGCGATCTCCATGGCTGAGAAGACGAGCGGACCCGAAGCCGGCGCCCAGGGCGTCGTCGAAGGGGTGAAGGGCAAGGTCAAGGAGGCCGCTGGCGCCATCACGGGCAACGACGACCTCAAGGACGAGGGCAAGGCCCAGCAGGACAAGGCCGACGCCCAGCGCGACGTCGCCGCCAAGGAGGCCGAGGCGGACAAGTCCCGTGCCGAGGCGCAGGCCCACGAGGCCGAGCAGCGCGCCAACCAGGACTGATCGACCTCATCCCACCCCACCCACCGAGGCCCGTCCCGTCCCCCGGGGCGGGTCTCGGCGCGCCCCGACGCAGGAGGCCTCCGTGCAGCTCGCCGTGACCACCCGAACCGGCCAGACCCCCCTCGGTCCCTACGTCGCCCGGTGGCGCGAGCAGGTGGGCGAGGGGCCGACGATCCTGCTCCTCCACGGCGTCTACGCCGGCGCCAGCAGCTACGAGTGGCGGCGGTTGGTGCCCGCCCTGGAGGGCCGCACGGTCCGCTCGCCCGACCTGCTCGGCTCGGCTCGAAGCGACCGACCCGACCTCGAGTGGCGCCCGTCGGTGCTCACCTGGGTGGTCGACGCCCTCATCCGCGACGCCGCCGCCGACGCCGGTCCTCCGGTGGTGGTGGCGTCGTCGCTCACCGGCGCCCACGCCCTACGAGCGGTCGCAACCGGGGCGCCCGCCGCCCGCCTGGTGCTCATCACCCCCACCGGCCTCGGCGATGCGCAGACCACCACCTCTGGGGCGCTCGGCCGGTTCGCCTACGCGCTCGGTCGCCACACGCCACTCGGCGACCTGGTGATCCGAGGGCTGTCCAGCGAGCCGAGCGTGCGCTGGTTCCAGGAGCACCAGACCTACGCCGACCCCGACAACCTCACCGACGAGGAGGTCCACGAGACCCGGCGCGCCGCTCGCCTGCCCAACGCCAAGCACCTGCAGCTGGCCTTCGTGACCAACCGCCTCGGCCTGCGGGTGGACCCGGCCGAGGTCGAGGCCGTGGGGCCGACGGTGATCTGGGGCTCGGGGCAGGGGTTCGTCGAACCGCTGGAGGAGCGCCGGTGGATGGAGGCCGGCGCCGACGTGACCGTGCTGCGCGACGGCCTGCCGCAGGTCGAGTCCCCCGAGGTCGTGGCCTCGCTCGTGCGGGCGGACGGCCAATGGGGGTCGACCGCCCTCACGCCTGCTCCTGGAGCAGGCGGAGCAGCGTCCGATCGGCGCGGGTGAGCCGAGCGCCCGCCCGAGTCTGGTGCCAGACGCCGTGCAGCTCGCCGGCCCGGAACGCGTCGAGCACCACCGGGTGCACGTAGGACTGGCGGCACACGGCGCGGGTGTTGCGCAGCTGCTCGGCCGCGAGGTCGATCGCCTCCACGATCCGATGCTCGGCCTCGCGATCGGCCGATGGCACGTCGCCAGCCGCCAGCTCGCCGGTCACGATGGCCGAGGCCCCCCAGGTGCGGAACACCTTCGCCGTGGTCTCGGGGCCCACCAGCTCGTGCAGGTACTCGTTCACGTCGCTCGACGACACCGCCTGCAGGGCGTCGCCCTCGTCGGCGTAGCTGAAGAGGACCTGGCCGTCGAGCTCGTGGCAGCGCCGCACCAGCCGGGCCAACTTGGGATCGGTCACCGACACCTCGTGCTCCACGCCGCTCTTGCCCACGAACCGGATGGCGAACGAGCGGGTCCCGGCGCGCTCCACGTGGTCGGGTCGGAGCGTGGTCAGGCCGTAGGTCTCGTTCGTGGCCGCGTACTCCTCGTTGCCCACGCGGATCAGCGTGTCGTCGAGCAGCCGCACCACCGCCGCCAGCACCTGCGAGCGTCCCGACGTGCCGGCGAGGTCCTGCTCCAGGCGGGCTCGGAGCGCGTCGAGGGCCTCGCCGAAGGTGAGGAGCCGGGAGAACTTGTCGGCGTCGCGCACCTCCCGCCAGCGGTCGTGGTAGCGGTACTGCTTGCGGCCCTTGGCGTCGCGGCCGGTGGCCTGGAGGTGGCCCCGGGGGTGGGGGCAGATCCACACGTCGCTCCACGCCGGCGGGATGGCCAGCGCACAGATCCGCTCTCGATCGCCGTCTGAGACCGGGCCGCCGTCGGCATCGCGGTACGAGAACCCCTTGCCCCGGCGTCGACGGCGGATGCCGGGCGAGGCGTCGGTCACGTACCGCAAGCCCGCCTCCTCGGCCACGGCGGCCGAGTCGGCGGGCACCACCTCCCCGTCAACGGCCACCGGCACCCCGGTTGTCCTCGGTGAGGTCTTCCAGGAGGTCGGCGTCGAACTGGCGGTCGAGCAGGGCCACCAGCTCGGCCTTCTTGATGGATGCGGGGTGCGACACCCCCCGCTGCCGGGCGATCTCGCGGAGCTCGGCCGCGGTCTTGGCGTGGAGCGCGTCCTCGGCCTCCTGCACCTCGCGCAGGGCCTCGGCGTCGGTTCGGTGCACGCCCAGCTCGGCGGCGGCCTCCACGAGCGCCTCCGGGTCGGCCACGGTGACGGTGAGGCCGGGGTGGCGGAGCCGGCCGGTCGGCTCGATGCCGGCCACGGGCTCGGCGAAGGTGAGGCAGGCCCCCAGCTCGCCGTTGGTGGCGAAGGTGAGTCCCTGGTCCTGCAGGGACAGGTGGGCCGGCCCCACCGTCTTCACCAGCGAGTACGGCCCGCTCACGCCGGCGCCGGTCACGTTGGCCAGCGGCGTCGACACGAACCACGGGCCGAACCGGGCCCGGAGGCCGTCTCGGTCGAGCTCGACCCAGGCGGTCTCCTCACGCACGCCCACCAGCAGGGCGGGGATGCGGTAGAGCCGGTCGATGCGGAACGGGAATCGGGTGCTGGTCTCGGTCATGGCCCTCCGCTACCCGCCGGGCGGGGCGCGCAGCCCGACCGTGGTTCGGTCGTCGGTCACCCGGGGTACTGGGGCCCCATGGACGCCATCACGTTGCTCAAGGACGACCACAAGTCGGTGGAGAAGCTGTTCCGCCGGTTCGAGAAGGCCGGGGACCGCGCCTACGTGGAGAAGCGGGAGGTGGTGGATCGCATCATCGAGGAGCTGTCGATCCACGCCGCCATCGAGGAGCAGATCTTCTACCCCGTGACCCGCGAGACCGTGGAGGGTCTCGAGGACCAGGTGCTCGAGAGCCTCGAGGAGCACCACATCGTGAAGTGGGTGCTCTCCGAGCTCGAGGACCTCTCCGCCGAGGACGAGCGCTTCACCGCCAAGGTGACGGTGCTCATCGAGAACGTCCGCCACCACGTGGAGGAGGAGGAGTCCGAGTACTTCCCCACGGTGCGGGACCAGCTCGGCCGCAACGCCCTCAACGAGCTCGGCGATGCGATGGTGGAGGCGAAGGACGCGGCACCCACCCACCCCCACCCGAAGGCCCCCGACACCCCGCCCGGGAACGTGGTGGCCGGGGCGGCTGCCGCCGTCACCGACAAGGTCGGCGACACGGTGAGCGGCCTGGCCCAGGGCGGACGGGCCGTGGTGGAGGACCTGGTCAGCCGGGTCCAGGGCGTGCAGAAGCGCGCCACCGCGCCCCGAGGCTCCAGCACGGCCAAGCGCACCGCCTCCAAGGTGCGCGAGGCCGCCTCCGGCGGGCGCTGAGGTGGAGGTCGGCTACACGCTGATGACCGAGCAGGCCGGCCCGCGGCAGCTGGTGCGAGACGCCGTGGCCGCCGAGGAGGCCGGGTTCGGCTTCGCCGTCATCAGCGACCACGCCTTCCCCTGGCTCGAGGAGCAGGGCCACTCGCCCTACGCCTGGAGCGTGCTCGGCGCAGTGGCCCAGGCCACCCGCTCGCTCGACCTGATGACCTACGTGACGTGCCCGATCCGGCGCTACCACCCCGCGATCGTGGCCCAGAAGGCGGCCACCGTGGCCCTGCTCTGCGACGGGCGGTTCACCCTCGGCCTGGGGGCCGGGGAGAACCTCAACGAGCACGTGGTCGGCGGTGGCTGGCCGCCGGCCGACGTTCGCCACGAGATGCTGGCCGAGGCCGTCACCATCATCCGCTCGCTGCTCGACGGCGGGTACGTCAACCACCGCGGCGAGCACTTCCACGTGGAGTCGGCGCGCGTCTGGGACCGCCCCGAGGAGCGGGTGCCGATCGGCATCGCCGTGTCGGGTCCGCAGTCGTGCGCGCTCGCCGGCGAGCACGCCGACGTGATGGTGGCCGTGGAGCCCGACGGCGACCTCGGAGCGGCGTTCGACGCGGCCGGCGGGGCCGGCAAGCCGAGGGTCGGCCAGATGCCGGTGAGCTTCGACCGAGATCGCAACGCAGCCATCCGCCGCGCCCACGAGCAGTTCCGCTGGTTCGGCGGCGGCTGGAAGGTGAACGCCGAGCTGCCCGGACCCGCCTCCTTCTCGGCGGCGTCGCAGTTCGTCCGCGCCGAGGACGTGGCCGGGTCGATCCCGTGCGGGGACGACGTCGGCGCCGTGGTCGACGCGGCACGGGCCTGGGTCGACGCCGGCTTCACCCACCTCGCCCTCGTCCAGGTCGGCGGCGAGGCGCAGGACCCGTTCGTCGAGTGGGCCGGCCGGGAACTCCTGCCGGCGCTGCGCGACCTGTAGCCGAGCGGACGGCCCCGGTCGGACCTGGGCCCGGACGCGACGATGGGGACGAGGTGGTCTCCACCGCCGACCGGGCATGATCGGCGGTGGAGGCCGCCTCGCCCCCATCGGAGCGGGCGGGAGGCGATCAGATGGTTCGGCCGCCGCTGCGGATCACGTTGAGCACGATCACGGCCAGGACGATCGCCGCGATGATGACGAGCAGGGTGTAGAGCACTTCGCACCATCCTCTTCGGGGTCGCCGCTCCGGGTGGAGCGATCTGGGCGTTGGGTACCCCGCCGCTCCGGGCGCCAGACCTCCGGCGCCCGCCAGGTGTGCGGGCGTGGGTCGCCGGCCGAACGGTCTGGACCCCGCGGCCACCGGGGTACCCCGGCCCGATGAGCGCTCCCCCCGCCCTCCCCCCGCTCGGTGCCCGACCGGCCGCCCACGGGTTCGACGTCCACGTGTGGGCGCCGCGCCCGGCGGCGGTGGCCGTGGTGCTCGAGGGCACCGGCGAGCGGGTGGACGCCGAGCGGGGCACCAGGGGTCGGTGGCACGCCCGCCTCCCCGGC
>JAHBSN010000198.1 GCA_019639095.1 Actinomycetota bacterium | reverse complement strand
CGCCGAGCGGGCAGGCCCGGGCGCGGCGACGTAGCGTGCCCCGATGGGCGCGCGTCGAGGGGGCGACGATCCGGGGCTGCCGATCAAGTGGCACCCCGTCTCGAACGGCGAGTTCGTGCCGCCGCCGCCCACCGCGCTGGTGCGCGAGGCCACGCGTCGCAGCCTCGCCGCACTGGACGAGAACGCCCGCCGCACCGGGGTGAGCCGGCGCCAGTTCCTGCTCTCGGCGTGCGGCTCCGCCACCATGCTCGCCGTGCTCGCCGCCTGCTCCAAGGAGGAGGCGGCCAGCGAGGGCGGGCGCCCCGGCGGCACGTTCGACGTGCCGCCGGAGTCCACCACCGAGCCGGCCGCGGCGGCCGAGGCCATCGGCGGCGACGAGCTGATCTTCGACGTCCAGACCCACCTGCTCGACTTCGGCGCCGGGCTCCCGGCGTCGTTGGCGCCGGCGTTTCCGCAGAGCGACTGCGGGGAGGACGACCCGCTCGACTGCTACCGCCGCCCCGCGTTCCTGGACCTCATGTTCCTCGAGAGCGACACCAGCGCCATCGTGCTGTCGGCGATCCCGTTCCCGGGCGACCTCCTCAGCCCCGAGGTCATGGCCGAGACCATCCGCATCGGCGAGGAGCTGTGCGGCGACGGTCGGGTGTTCATGCAGGCCCAGACCAACCCCTCGGCGGCCCCGGTGGCCCAGCTGCGCGAGTCGATGGCGCGCGTGGCCGACGAGTTCCCGATCACCGCCTGGAAGGCGTACTGCCACGCCGGCGGGCCGGGTTGGTTCCTCGACGACCACGACCCGGGCGCACCCCAGTGCGGGGAGGCGTTCCTCGCCCGGGCCGAGGAGCTGGGCGTCCCGCGCGTGGCCGTGCACAAGGGGTTCACCGCCATCGGCGGCACCGCTCCCGACGCCGGCCGCTACTCGGACCCGGTGGACGTGGGCCCGGCGGCGGCGGCCCACCCCGACCTGGACCTGATCGTGTACCACTCGGGCTTCGACGTCGGCCCGGCCGAGGGCCCCTACGACGAGGCCAACGAGTTCGGCGTCGACCGGCTGATCCGGTCGATGCGGTCCTCGGGCATCGACCCGGGCCAGAACGTGTACGCCGAGCTCGGCTCCACGTGGCGGTTCCTCATGAGCAACCCCACCCAGGCCGCGCACGTCATCGGCAAGCTGCTCGTGCACGTGGGCGAGGACAACATCCTGTGGGGAACCGACTCCATCTGGTACGGCTCGCCGCAGGACCAGATCGAGTCGTTCCGGGCCTTCCAGATCTCCGACGAGCTCCAGGAGCGGCACGGCTACCCGGCCCTCACCGCCGAGGTGAAGGCCAAGGTCTTCGGCGGCAACGCCGCCCGGCTCCACGGCCTCGACCCGGCGGCGGGCGCCTGCCGCTTCGACCGGGCCGAGCTCGAGGAGGTGCGGCTGCGCACGGGTCGCAAGAACCGCACGTTCGGGCCGGCCACCGCCACGGCGGTGCGCCTGCTCGCCGAGCAGGGCGAGCCCTGGGAGCACGGCCGCCGGCCCTGACCGGTCGTCGCACCGGATCAGTTGCTGCCGCATACCCCCGGGGGTATGCTGGTCGACACCGGAACGACGCCCCACCTCCCGAGGAGCCCCCGATGTCCAGCACCGCCACCCCCCGGTCCAGCCGGTCCGACCAGCCCGGCGGCACCCGTGTGGACGGCCTGCCCGACCACGTCGTGATCCGCCAGCTCTACCTGGGCTGCCTGTCCCAGGCGAGCTACCTCGTGGGCGACACCGCCACCGGGCGCGCCATCGCCGTCGATCCCCGCCGCGACATCGAGGAGATCCTCGACGCGGCCGCCGAGGAGGGGCTCACGATCGAGCTGGTGGTGGACACCCACTTCCACGCCGACTTCCTCTCCGGGCACCTCGAGCTGGCCGCCGCCACCGGCGCCGCCATCGGCATCGGTGCCGCCGGCGCGCCGGCCGCCGAGTTCGCCCACCGATCGCTGCACGACGGCGACGTGATCTCGCTCGGCGGGGTCGAGGTGGAGGTGCTCGAGACCCCCGGGCACACCCCCGAGTCCATCTCCCTGGTGGTGCGCCCGGCCGCCGGCGCCGATCCGGTGGCCGTGCTCACCGGCGACACGCTGTTCATCGGCGACGTGGGCCGGCCCGACCTGCTCGTGGCGGCCAACATCCCGGCCTCCGAGCTCGGCGCCCACCTGTACCGCTCGGTGCACCGGCTGCTCGGCCTGCCCGACCCCACGCTGGTCCTGCCCGCCCACGGCGCCGGGTCGGCGTGCGGCAAGGCGCTGTCCACCGAGACCGTGTCCACCATCGGCGAGCAGCGCCGCACCAACTACGCCCTCCAGCCCATGGACCAGGACGACTTCATCGCCCTGGTCACCGAGGGCCAGCCGGCCGCCCCGGCGTACTTCGGCCACGACGTGGCCCTCAACCGCGCCGACCACGCCCTGCTCGACGAGCACCAGGCCCCCGACGAGCTCGCCCTGGCCGACGTCGACGCCGCCGTGGCGCGCGGCGCCGTGGTGGTCGACACCCGAGCGGCCGAGGACTTCGCCGCCGCCCACCTCGCCGGCTCGCTGAGCGTGAGCCTCGACGGGCGCTTCTCCGAGCAGGTGGGCAGCGTGGTCGCCCCCGGCACCCCTGTCGTGCTGGTGGGCGAGCCGGGCACCGCCACCGAGGCGAAGGTCCGCCTCGGGCGCATCGGGTTCGACGACGTGGTCGGCGTCCTGGCCGACGTCGAGCGCACCCTGGCCGAGCACCCCGACCGCGCCGCCCGCCTGTCCCGCCTCACCGCCGCCCAGCTCGCCGATCGCCGGGCCGACCTCGGCGACCGGCTCGTGCTGGTCGACGTGCGCAACCCCGGCGAGGTGGCGGCGGCGCCGGTCGACGGGGCCCGCACCATCCCGCTCGCCCACCTGCGGACCCGCCTCGACGAGCTCGATCCTGCCGAGCCGGTGGTGCTCGTGTGCGCCGGCGGCGCCCGCTCCGCCATCGCGAACAGCGTGCTGCGCGCCGCCGGGTTCGCCGACGTCTCCGACGTGCTCGGCGGCGCGGTCGCCCTGGGCGCGGCCCCGGCCTGCTCGGTGTCCACGCCCGCGTGATCCTCGCCATCGTCCTCGGCCTGGTCATCGGGCTGGCCCTCGGTGCGCTGGGAGGCGGCGGGTCCATCCTCGCCGTCCCCGTCCTGGCCAACGTGGCCGGCCAGTCGGCCTCCGCCGCCACCGCCACCTCCCTCGTGGCGGTGGGCGCGGCCGCCGCGGTGGGCGCCATCGGCCACGCCCGGGCCGGCCACGTGCGGTGGGGCGCGGCCGGGGCCTTCATCCTCACGGCCGTGCCCGGCTCGTGGCTGGGCGCCGGGCTCAACGACCGCATGGACGGCGACGTGCTGCTCCTGGCGTTCTCCGGCCTCATCCTGGTGGCCGCCCACCGGATGCTCACCGCCTGCCCCTCGTGCACGAAGGTGGGCGAGGAGGAGGCCATCGAGGCGAGCGAGGCCGCCGACGACCAGACCGCCGACGACCAGACGGTGGGGCCCGCCGTCCGGGCCCACCCGTGGGCGGCGGCGGCCAAGGTCCTCGCCGCCGGCACGGTGGTGGGCTTCCTCACCGGCCTGTTCGGCGTGGGGGGCGGGTTCGTGATCGTGCCCGCCCTCACCTTGGCCCTGGGGCTCTCGATGCCCTACGCCATCGGCACGTCGCTGGTGGTCATCGTCGGCAACGCCGCCGTGGCCCTCGGGTTCCGGGGCGTCGACGCCGTCGACTGGGGCCTCGCCGTGCCCTTCACCGCCACCATGCTCGTGGGCAGCCTCACGGGCGCCCTGGTGGCCCACCGCCTGCCGGCGCAGCGTTCGCTCCAGGCCTTCGCCACGCTGCTCGTGCTGGTGGCCATCGGCAACGCCGCCGCCGCCATCGCCGCGCTGAGCGGCTGACCGCCGCTCACCCCATCCCCCCGACCTGCCGTAGAGAAGACGATGACCGACCTCTTCGATCCCCGCCCCGCCGCCCGAGCCGCCATCGAGCCCACCGCCGACCCACGCGCCGTGGAGCGCCGGGGCCGCCGCTGGCTGCTGTGGTCGTTCCTCGCCTGCCCCTGCCACCTGCCGTGGACGCTGGCCCTGCTCGGCACCGTCCTGGGCGGCACCGCCCTCGGCGCCGCGCTCCGGGACCACCCCGTGGCCGCCGGCCTCGTCATCGCCGCCACCTGGGCGGCGGGCACGGCCCGGGGCCTGCTGCTGGTCCGCCGGGCCGAGCGGGGCGAGCTGGCCTGCGCCGTCAAGACCTGAGCCCTCCGGACGCGACGGCGCCGGCACCCGGGGGGACGGTGCCGGCGCGGTCGGTTGTGGGGGGAACGGAGCCCGCCGGAGCGGGTGGCGGGTCAGGCCGAGGGCAGGACCACGCCGTCGATCACGTGGATGACGCCGTTGCTGGCCTCGATGTCGGTGTCGACGACGTTCACGGTGTTGCCGGCGGCGTCGGTCAGGGTGACCTTCTCGCCGTCGATGCCCACGGTGAGCATCTCGCCGTTCACGGTCTCCACCTCCTGGCCGTCGCTCAGGTCGGCGGCCATGACCTTCCCGGCCACCACGTGGTAGGTGAGGATGCCGGCGAGCTGGTCCTTGTTCTCGGGCATGAGCAGGGTGTCGAGCGTGCCGTCGGGCAGGGCCGCGAAGGCCTCGTTCGTGGGGGCGAAGACGGTGAAGGGGCCGTCGCCGGAGAGCGTGTCCACCAGGTCGGCGGCCTGCACGGCGGCCACCAGGGTGGAGAAGTCGTCGTTGCCGGCGGCGATGTCGACGATGGTGCCGGCGTCGATGGCCGGGGCCTCGGTGGTCTCGTCGGCGGCGACCGTGGTGGAGGTCTCCTCGGCGGAAGCCGCGGTCGTGGCGCTCGAGTCCGAGGCGCCCTCGGAGTCGCTGCCGCACGCGGCGAGGGTCAGCGACAGGGCGGCGGCGATGCCGACGGCGCCGATCTTGAGGGAACGGGAACGGGGGTTCACGGGACTGGCTTCTCCTGGTAGGTGGACCGTTGGGTCCGTCGGGGGTTTCAAGCACCTCTACGGCGCCGCCCGCCGAGTCGGATGAAGCTCCGCGCACGAATCTCCCTTCACCTCCCGCTCACCTCCTGCTGAGGTGGCGCTGCCCGGGTGGGCGTACCCTCCCCCGGGGAGGTGCCAGGCGTGCGCGTGCTGATCGTGGAGGACGACCCCGGCATCGCCGGGCCGCTGCAGGAGGGCTTGGAGCGACACGGCTTCACCGTGGAGCACACCGCGAGCGGCCAGGAGGCGGTGGAGCGGGCCGGGTCGGCCGACCTCGTGCTGCTCGACCTCGGCCTGCCCGACCTCGATGGCAAGGACGTGTGCCGCGAGCTTCGCGCCCGGGGCAACGTGCCGATCATCGTGCTCACCGCCCGCGGCGACGAGATCGATCGGGTGCTGCTGCTCGAGCTCGGCGCCGACGACTACCTCGTGAAGCCGTTCGGCTTCCGCGAGCTGGTGGCCCGCATCGGCGCCGTGACCCGCCGCACGTCGACCTCCGGCGCGGCCACGCCGGTCCAGGCGCTCGGCGGCCTGCGCATCGACCGCGACGCCCACCGGGTGCTGGTGGCCGACCAGGAGGTGGAGCTCACGCCGAAGGAGTACGACCTGCTCGTGATGCTCGCCGAGCGACCCGGCGCGGTGCGCACCCGGGAGGACATCATCGACCAGGTGTGGGACGCCCACTGGTTCGGACCCACCAAGACGCTCGACGTGCACGTGTCGGCCCTGCGCCGCAAGCTCGGCCACCCCGAGTGGATCGCCACGGTGCGCGGCGTGGGCTACCGCCTCGAGGTGCCCGAGTGAGGCGTCGCCTCATCGCCAGCTACCTCACCATCACGATCGTGACGCTGCTGGCGCTGGTGTACCCGCTGGGGCGAACCTTCGCCTCCCGGGAGCGCGACCGCCTGCTGCGCGACATCGAGCAGGACGCCACCGTGGTGGCCAGCCTGTCCGAGGACGCGCTGGAGGGTGGCGTGCCGCCCGACCTCGACCAGCTGCTGCGCCTGTATCGCCGGGACCCCGGCGGCCGCATCGTGGTGGTCGACGAGCAGGGGCGCACGGTGGCCGACTCGGACCACCCCGGCACCACAGGCGTCGACTTCACCAACCGCCCCGAGGTGGTCACCGCCCTGGGGGGCGAGATCGCCGAGGGCAGCCGACGCTCGGAGACCCTCGACGCGGAGCTGGTGTACGTGGCCGTGCCGGTGGCGTCGGGCGGGGTGGTGCACGGGGCGGTGCGCATCACCTACCCGAGCTCCACGCTCGACGAGCGCATCGAGGCGGCGTGGACCGGTCTGGCCGCCATCTCGGCGGCGGTGGTGCTGGCCGTGACCGGCGTGGGCTTCGCCCTGGCCCGGCTCGTCACCCGACCCGTGGACCGCCTGAAGGATGCCGCCGAGCGCATCGCCGCCGGCGATCTGGCGGCCCGGGCCCCCACCGACGCCGGGGCGCCCGAGCTGCGGGAGCTGGCGGTCACCTTCAACGAGACGGCGGCCCGGTTGCAGGAGGTCATGGACGCCCAGCAGGCGTTCGTGGGCGACGCGTCGCACCAGCTCCGCACGCCGCTGGCCGCCCTGCGCCTCCAGCTCGAGAACATCGAGTCGGCCGCCCCGGCCGACCTGCAGCCGGCGCTCGCCTCGGCCCGCGCCGAGACGGCGCGGCTGTCGCGCATCAGCGAGGCGCTCCTGTCGCTCACCCGATCGGCCGCCGCCGCCGGTCCGCTCGAGGTGGCGGACGCCGCCGCCGTGGCCCGGGATCGCCAGCAGGCGTGGGAGCCGGTGGCCGCCGAGGCCGGCGTGTCGCTGCTGCTCGAGGTCGAGCCGGGCCCGACGCTCGTGACCGCGGTGCCGGGCGCGCTGGAGCAGGTGCTCGACAACCTCGTGGACAACGCGCTCGAGGTGGCGCCGGCCGGGTCGGCGGTGCAGGTGCGGGTGGTCCGGGGTGCCGACGCGGGCGAGCTCGAGCTGCACGTGGTGGACGAGGGGCCGGGCCTGCCCGCCGACCAGCGAGTCCGGGCCCTCGACCGGTTCTGGCGGGGGCCGGCGGCCGAGCCGGGCGGCACGGGCCTGGGCCTGGCGATCGTGGCCCAGCTCGCCGCCCGCTGCGGGGGCCGGGCCGAGCTGCGCGAGGCGGCCACCGGCGGCATCGAGGCCGTGGTGAGCGTGCCCTCGGCACCCGAGGGCGACCCGGGAACCTTTACCTCGCCCTAACCACCCTCCGGCCCGGCGCTGGCGCGCCCCTCCGTACCGTGACCTCCGAACCGCCCACCCCGGAGGAACCCCATGGACCGCCAGAAGGCCGTGATCGCATCGGCCGCCGTCGCCGGATCGCTCATGACGGGTGGCCTGGCGTTCGCCATCACCGGCGGTGCGCTGGCCCCCCGCAACGACAACGTCGGCAACCTCCAGCCCACCACCCCGGCCGCGGTGGCCCCGGCCCCCGACCCCGTGGCCTCGTCTCCC
>JAHBSN010000197.1 GCA_019639095.1 Actinomycetota bacterium | reverse complement strand
AGAGGTACAGGCTCCCGGCCGTGCTCACCGCGGCCACCGCCGCGGCCAGGCCGGTGGCCTGGGGCGCCACCTCGGCGCGCACGGCGGACCAGGTGCGGGCGAGCCCCTCGGACCAGCGCGAGCCGACCGCCAGCACCAGGGCGCCCACCACCAGCACCTCGGCCAGCACGGCGAGGAGCGCGAAGAAGAGGGTGGCGGTGTCGGTGGTCATCGGGCGGGGGGCATCGGACGTGGTGGTGGTCGACCGGCGGGGCCGTGGAGTTCCCCCGTCGGTGGATCGGGTCAGTCCAGGATGGCCTTCTGGAGCCGCTGGAACGCAAGCCAACCGAACGGCACCGGCAACCAGAAGGTCATCAGACGGAACAGAAAGACCGCCGAAAGGGCATCGGCGGGCGGGACGCCCACGCCGGTGAGGGCGGCGGTGAGCGCCGCCTCGACGGCGCCCAGGCCACCGGGCGTCGGTGCCGCCGACGCCACCGACGAGGCCGTCAGGTACAGCAGCCCGAGGCGGGGGTAGCTGATGGTCACGTCCATCGCCCGGCAGCTCACCGTGAACGCCGTGATCGTGGCGAACTTCGAGACGGTGCAGGTGCCGAACAGCACCACGAACCGCCCCGGCTCGGCGGCGATGCCCTTGAGGGTCGTCCAGACCTGTCGGGCCGTGGTGACGAGGCGCTCGCCCACCACCCGGCGGCCCCACGGGGTGAACCAGATCAGCCCGCCGAGCACCGACACGATGCCCACCACCCAGGCGATGGCGTTCACCTTCGGGATCTCGAAGCTGAGCGCCCGGCCCTCGCTGGACGAGCCCGACCACACGAAGAAGGTGATGATCACCGCCACCTGGGTGATGCCGCTGGCCACGCTGGTGAGCCCCACGCCCGCGGCCGCCCCACCCAGGTCGACGCCGTGCTTCTGCAGGTACCGGACCCGCAGCGCCATCCCGCCGGCGTTGGCGGGGGTGAAGCGGTTGAGGAACGACTGGGCGAACATCAGCTTCACCACCTCCACGAACGGGAGGGGCGCGGGCGACACCGCCATGAGCGTCCCGGCGCCGGTGAGGTACGGAATGGTGGCCAGGACCGTGAGCAGGACGTAGGCCCACGGCGCCACGGCGCGCAGGTTCTCGGAGATGTCGGCCCAGCTGGAGATGAACGCCAGCAGCACGTAGCCCATGACCACGCCGCCGAGCAGCGTGAGCAGCTGCGCCTTGCCGATGCGGGCGACGTCGGCCAGCTGGTAGGTGACGTCGCCGGCCTCCTCCTGGAGGCGGTCGCGCACCGCCGGCAGGAGGTGCTTCTGCTCCTTCACCTCCCGACGCAGCTCGGGGGGCAGCACGAGCGGCTGCACCATGGGCAGGGCGGCGGCCAGCTCGGCGGTGCCGAGGGCGCGCGAGGCGGCGGCCACGGACCGCTCGGCCCCCACCACGAGCGCCAGGCTCGTGACCAGGGTGGCGACGTCGGCCGCCAGCCGCTCCGGAGCCGCCTGGTGGCGGGCCCAGCGCAGGTCGAGGATCGTGATGGCGCCGTCGTCGCCCACCAGCACGTGCGACGCGGTCAACCAGCCGTGGGCCAGGCCCTGGCGGTGCAGCAGGGAGACCTGGCGCCACACCTCGTCGAGCAGCTCGTCGGAGACGACGTCGAGCTCGACCTGGTCGAGGGAGGTGCCCGACACGGGCTCGAGCGCCACCAGGCCGTCGCCGCCCTCGGTGGCACCGGCGGCCAGCACCGGCGCGACCGACACGCCGGCCCGGGCGGCCAGGAGCGACGAGTACGCCTCGTGCTGGGCGAGGTGGGCGGGGGTCCAACCGGGCCGCTCGTCGTCGAGGTCCTTCACGCGCAGCTGCCGGATGATGCGCGAGAGCAGGTCGGCATCGCGCTCGTCGCGACCGAGGAGCTTCACGAACGCCTCGCGCCCGCTGCGCGTGGTGGCCAGGAAGGTCCGGGCGTTGTGGGCCCCGGCGTCGACGGGGTCGATGCGCTCGGCCGGGAACCCGGCGGCGGCGAGCCCGGCCAGCACCGCCCGGCGGCTGGCCGAGCGCCGAGGGGACCCGAACAGCGCCAGGGTGGCCGACCCCACGAGCGCACCGAGCGCCACGGTGACGCCCAGGTTGAGCAGCGCGGCCACCGCGGTGATCACCCGGCTGAACAGGGCCAGGGCCAGGCCGGCGGCGGCGAGGCGACGCCAGCCGCGGGCCAGGACCGGTGCGATCACCACCAGCGAGGCGGTGAGCCCGGCGATGTACGCCGAGGTCGGGAAGCCGGCATCGGTGATCCACGACGGCCGCTCGGCGAGCTGCAGCACGCGGTTGGGCACCGCGTCGTCGAGCCACGAGCGGGTGGCGGCCATGGCCGCCGCGGCCACCGCGGCCGCGCCCGCCGTGGTGAGCAGCAGCCTGGGCCGGCGGCGCACCACCAGCAGCACGATCAGGGGCACCACCACGGCGAGGAGCTGGCAGGTGCCGAGGATGACGTCGCGGACCCACGAGGGCAGCGTGTCCACCAGCTCCACGTCGTCGACGGCGAAGGTGCGCGAGTCGGCCGGGTGGCGCACCGCCAGGGTGAGCGTGAGGGCGAGCACGGCGGCCGCCATGAGGGCCCGGGCCACGTCGGCGGGGTGCCGGCTCCAGTACGGGCCCGACAGGAGGTCGTCGTCGCCGGCATCGGGATCGAGGACCTCGTCGGCGGCGTCGACCGCGCCGAGCGCCAGATCCTCCCGGTCCATGCCCGGATTCTGGCACCGGGGCATGGCCCGTCCGGGTGATCGGCGCCCCGCCCGACGCGCCAGACTCGGGGCGTGGACGAGCTGCCGGTGGACGAGCTGCCGGTGATCGACGTGGCCCCGCTCCGCTCGGGCGCCGGCGACGACGATCCCGCCGTGCTCGCCGTGGCCGCCGCCGTCGACCGGGCTTGCCGGGACACGGGGTTCTTCCTGATCCGCGGCCACGGCGTCGATCCGGCCCACCTGGCCGCCGTGGACGGCGCGGCGCGCCGGTTCTTCGCCCGACCCGACGCCGAGAAGGCGGCGATCGCCATGGCGCGCGGCGGGCGGGCGTGGCGGGGGTGGTTCCCCGAGGGCGGCGAGCTCACCGCCGGTCGGCCCGACCACAAGGAGGGCCTCTACTTCGGGGCCGAGCTCGGGCCCGACGACCCCCGCGTGGCCGCCGGCGTGCCGCTGCACGGGGCCAATCTGTTCCCCGACTCGCCGGCCGAGCTGCGCCCCGCGGTGCTGGCGTGGATCGACGAGATGACCCAGCTCGGGCACGACCTCGTCCGTGGGGTGGGGCTGGCCCTCGGCCTCGACGGCGGCTGGTTCGACCGCCACCTCACCGCCGATCCCACCGTGCTGTTCCGCATCTTCCGCTACCCGGCCCGTCCCCGTGTCGACGACGGCTGGGGCGTGGCCGAGCACACCGACTACGGGCTGCTCACGATCCTCGCCCACGACGGGCGGCCCGGCCTGCAGGTGCGCGGCGCCGCCGGCTGGATCGACGTGCCCGCGGTGCCCGACGCCTTCGTGGTGAACCTCGGCGACATGCTCGACCGCATGACCGGCGGTCGCTACCGCTCGACCCCCCACCGCGTGCGCCACGAGTCGGTGACCGGAGCGGGCGAGGCGGACCGGCTGTCGTTCCCGTTCTTCTTCGACCCGGGCTGGGACGCCGAGGTGCTCCCCGTGCCGCTCGCCGGCGATGCCCCCGCCGACGACGCCGGCACCCGCTGGGACGGCGCGAGCGTCCACGAGTGGTCCGGCACCTACGGCGACTACCTCACCGCCAAGGTCGCCAAGGTCTTCCCCGACCTCGCCGGCTGACCCGCGCTCGCGCGGAGCTCAGGCTGCGGCACCTCGTCCGGGCGACCGGGCGTGCCGCCTCGCCATTGTGCCCCGGCTTCCCGTTCCGAGGCTCGTGCAGCAGCGCCGCTGGGAGCGGCAGCAGCGCACACACCTCGGGTTCAGGCGGGGTGGTGGTGGTCGAGTTCTCGGCCGGCAGCCGGGGCGGCGGGTCGTTCGACCCTTGGCGGCGGGGGCGGGAGCGGGCATCGTCCACAATGAGGGGCGGTCGCCGAGGGGCGTCTCGACCGGGAGGTTCGCCATGTCGGAGGTGGTCGTCGGGTTCGACGGGTCGGAGCCGTCGCAGCACGCGGTGGCGTGGGCGGCCGAGGAGGCCCGCCGACGGGGGGCCACGTTGCACGTGGTGCAGAGCTGGAAGGAGCCGGTGCTGGCCGGACCCACCGGCATCGACCTGTGGACCGATCCGGGCGCGCTGGTGCGGGAGGTCACCGAGAGCTTCGAGGCCGAGGTGGCGGCGCTCGTGGTGACGCACCCCGGCGTCGAGGTGCGCACCACGCTCATCGACCAGCCGCCGGCCCGGGGCCTGATGGACCTCGGCGCCGAGGCCGAGGTGATCGTGGTGGGGGCCCGGGGCCGCGGCGGCTTCGCCGGCTTGGGCCTCGGCTCGGTGAGCAACCGCGTCGCCCGCCGGGCGCCCGTGCCGGTGGTGGTGGTGCGCCGCAACGCCGACGTGGCCGCCGACGGACCGGTGCTGGCCGCGGTCGACGGCTCCGAGTGCAGCCGCCACGCCCTCCGCTGGGCGGCCATCGCCGCCGCCCAGCGCGGCGTCGGGCTGCGCGCGGTGATGGCTTGGAACTACCTCGAGCCCCAGGGCGTGCACGGGCCGGGCGAGTTCCGACCCGACTACGACGCCCACGAGGCGGAGCGGGTCCTGAGCCAGATCGTGGGCGAGGTGCTGGGCGACGCCCCGGCGGTGCCGGTGGAACGGGTCACCGCCTGCGACCTGCCGGCACGCGCCGTGCTGGAGCGCGCCGACGACGCGTCGCTCGTGGTGATGGGCCGCCACGGCGCGTCCCGCTGGTCGCCGGTGGAGCTCGGCACCACCAGCCAGCAGGTGCTCCACCACGCCGAGGCACCGGTGGCGGTGATCCCCGGCCCCGCCCGCTGATCGTTCAGGTCATCGGCGTCGGGGTGCGGTCGGCGCGCAGGAGCGCGTCGGTGCCGCCGTCGGCGAACACCACTGATCCGCACAGGAACCGGGCGTCGGGGCCGAGCAGGAACGCCACCACGCCGGCGAGCTCGTCGGCGGTGCCGAGCCGCCCCACCGGGATCGGGAAGGCGTCCACGAACTGGCCGATCACGGGGTCGTCGCGCGTGGCCTGGATCATCGGCGTCTCGATGGCGCCGGGCGCCACCACGTTGAGGACGATGCCGGCGCCGGCCCACTCGGGGGTGGGGGCGTGGAGCCGGGCCCACCGGGCCACCGCGGTCTTGGTGGCGGGGTAGGTGGCGAGCGACCCGGCGGCATCGGCGGCGGCACGCGCCCCGTCCTCGTCGCCGTCGAGGCACCGGGCCACGAGGTCCAGGGGCACGCCGGGTTGGACGGTGGTGGAGTTCGAGCTCACGGCCACGGCGGCGGGACGGTGGCCGGTGGCCAGCAGCGGGCGCAGGCCCTCGAGCAGCTCGACCGTGCCGAAGTAGTTCACCGAGGCCAGCAGGCTCCCGGGCAGGTGGGTGAGGCCGGCCAGGCCCGCCCACGTGACCAGGCCGTCGAGCACGCCGTCGGACGCGGCGGCCACGGCATCGATGGCCGCCCGACGGCCCGCAGGAGTGCCGAGGTCGGCCGCCACCTCGGCGTCGTGGAGGTCGACGCCGATCACCCGCTGTCCGTCGGCCTCGAGACGGGCCCGGGTGGCGGCGCCCATGCCCGACGCCGATCCGGTGACGACGACCGTGCGGGGCCGCCCCTCCCCCGCGCTCACGCCGACGCCCACGCCGGTGGGGCGAGCACGCAGTGGGTGCCGGAGTAGATGGTGGGCAGGCACTTGTTGCAGTGCACGCACAGGCCGGCCGACGACGCGCCGGCGGCGAAGCGGTTGACGAGGTCGGGTTGGCGCAGCAGGGCCCGGGCCATGGCCACCAGCTCGAAGCCCTCGTCGAGCACGCCTTCCACCGTGGCCAGCTCGTTCACACCGCCGAGGTACACGAGCGGCATCGAGAGGGCGTCGCGGAACTGCCGGGCGAAGGGCAGGAAGAAGGCCTCCTCGAAGGGGTACTCGGGGAAGATCCGGTGGCCGAAGGCCCGCACCCCCAGGCCGACCACCTTCCCCTGGGCGGCGGCGAACTCCTTGAGCGGCACGTCGCCGCGGAAGAAGTACATGCCGTTGAGCACCGAGCTTCCGCCGGTGAGCTCGAGGGCGTCGAGGTGGCCGTCGGCCTCGAGGATCTCGGCCATCGGCAGGCTCTCGTCGAGCCAGAGGCCGCCGTCGACGCCGTCGGCCATGTTGAACTTGGCCAGCACGGCCGCCTTGCCGTCGGCCACCTTGCGCACCGCCTCCACCACCCGGCGGGGGAAGCGCAGGCGGTTCTCGATGCTGCCGCCGTAGGCGTCGCGGCGGTGGTTGAGGTTGGGGCTGAGGAACGAGCTCAGCAGGTAGTTGTGGCCGAGGTGGATCTCCACGGCGTCGAAGCCCGCAGCTACGGCCACACGCGTGGCCCGTTCGAAGTCGGCGAGCACGAGGTCGAGGTCGGCCGGGGTGGCCTCGCGCACGCGTCCCTTGGCCGGGGCGCTGAAGCGGGCCGACGGAGCCAGGCTCGGATGGGCCTTGGACTGGGCCTGGGCCACCAGCCCGCTGTGGCCCAGCTGGGCGGAGATGGCGGCGCCCTCGGCGTGCACGGCGTCGGTGAGACGCACGAGGTCGGGCACCAGCTCGTCGGTGAAGACGAGCGAGTGGCGGTTGACCCGGCCGTTCTTCGACACGGCGCAGTAGGCGACGGTGGTGAGCGCCACGCCGCCGCGCGCCACCCCCACGTGGAAGTCGATCAGCTCCGGGGTGACGGCGCCGCGGGGCATCACCCCCTCGAACGTGGCCGACTTCACGATGCGGTTGCGCAGCCGGACCGGTCCGAGGTCGTAGGGGTCGAAGGGTCCGGGGGTGCTCACGGGGCTCCGATCTGCTGGGCGATGCCGGCCAGCACGACGGCGAGGTCGAACTCGAACGGGTCGGGGGCGGTGGGGGCGGAGAGGGCGGCGTGCACCGCGGTGGTGGCGGGCAGGGGATGGTCGGGCCCGGGGGCCAGGACGCGCCCGGTCTCGCCCAGGAACCCGACCAGGCTCGACCCGCCCTCGGGCCCGGCGGTGATGGCGACGCGGAACACGAGCCAGACCGAGAGGGCGGCGTGCGCGGGCGACAGGCCGGCCGCGATCAGCAGCTGCAGGCCCCGCTCCCCCATGGCCACGCGATCGGGCGGCCCGGGTGCGCGCAGGTCACCCATGAGCGTGGACGCGGACGACGCCAGGTGTCGGCGCACCCCGTGGGCGAACGCGGTGAGCCACTCCTGCCAGGTGTCGGCCGGGTCGGCCACCGCGGCCACCCGACGGCGCAGCGCGGCGTTCACGAGGTCGAGCACCTCCTCGCGCCCGGCCACGTGGGAGTACAGGGCGGGGGCGGTGACACCGAGGTGCTCGGCGATGCCCTG
>JAHBSN010000196.1 GCA_019639095.1 Actinomycetota bacterium | reverse complement strand
AGCATCCACGCCACGGATCCGGCCGTGCGCAACGACCTCCTGCGCAACCGCCGGGGCGGGCCCACGCTCCGCTGGCTGCGGGCGCTGCTCGACCACGGCGTGGAGGTGCACGGCCAGGTCGTGTGCTGCCCGGGCCTGAACGACGGCGCCGTGCTCGACGACACCCTGGCCGGGGTGCTCGACCGCTTCCCCGAGCTGGCCAGCCTCTGCGTGGTGCCGCTCGGGATCTCGAAGCACAACACCGAGCCCCGCATGCGGGCCACCACCGCAGCCGAGGCGGCCGCCGTCGTCGACTGCATCGAGGACTGGCAGGACGTGTTCCGGGCCACGTTGGGCCGCCGGCTCGTCCACGCCTCCGACGAGTACTACCTGCTCGCCGGTCGGCCGTTCCCGTCGCCCGACGCCTACGAGGGCTTCTCGATGCACGAGGACGGCGTGGGCATGGCCCGCACGTTCGAGTTGGAGTTCCGCGGCCGGACCGACCAGGTCACCGCGCCCGAAGCCGGCTTCTTCGCGTGGGCCGACGGCGCGGGCGGTCGCTACGAGGCGGCGGGCGACTACGGCGCCCCCGCCGAGGGCTATCGCGCCGTGCGGGCCGCCGATCCGGTTCCCGGCGGATCCGTGGCCGTGGCCGTCCGCCCCCGTCGCAGCGCGCCGGTGGGTGTGCTCACCAGCACCGCCGGTGGCGCCGTGATCGCCCCGTTGGTGGCTTCGCTCGGGCTCCCTCGCGTGCGCGTGATCCCGGTCGAGAACACCTTCTTCGGCGGCACCACCTCGGTCACCGGCCTGCTCGTGGGGGCGGACCTCGCCGCCACGCTCGCCGCCGAGCCCGAGGGCCACCGCTACCTCCTGCCCGACGTCTGCCTGTCCGGTGGGCGCTTCCTCGACGGCACCACCGTCGCCGACCTGCCCCGACCCGTCGAGGTCGTCCCCACCCACGGGGCCGCGCTGCGCGCCGCCCTGGAAGCGAGCTGAGCCCCCCATGTCCGAGCTGCCCGTGGTCGCCATCGTCGGCCGTCCCAACGTCGGCAAGTCGACGCTCCTGAACCGGATCGTTGGTCGGCGCGAGGCCATCGTGGAGGAGAAGGCGGGGGTCACCCGAGATCGCAAGGTCGTCGAGGCGGAGTGGCAGGGCCAGCGCTTCCGGGTGATGGACACCGGCGGGTGGATGCCCGGTGGCACCGCCCTCGACGAGAAGGTCAGCCGCCAGAGCGAGAAGGCGATCGGCGACGCGGACGCGGTGGTCCTGGTGGCCGACGTCACCACCGGCGTCACCGAGGAGGACGCCCGGATGGCCCACCTCCTCCAGAACCTCTCGCAACCCGTGTTCGTGGTGGCGAACAAGGTCGACGACCCGTCACGAGAGGCCCAGATGTGGGAGCTGCTCTCGCTCGGCCTCGGCAACCCGTGGCCCGTGAGCGCCCTGCACGGCCTCGGCACCGGCGACCTCCTGGATGCCCTGGTCGACGTGCTCCCCACGGCGTCGGTGGACGACGAGCCGGACCAGGCGGATGCCAGCGGCGAGAAGGTCTTCGCCGTGGCGCTGGTGGGCCGACCCAACGTCGGCAAGTCGACGTTGTTCAACCGGCTCATCGGCGACGAGCGCTCGGTGGTGCACGACATGCCCGGCACCACCCGGGACGCCATCGACACGGTGGTGGAGACCGAGCACGGCCCGATCCGCTTCGTCGACACCGCCGGCATGCGGCGCAAGGCCAGGATCGACGAGGGCACCGAGTACTACTCGTTCGTGCGGGCGCTGCAGGCGGTGGACGCGTCCGACGTGGCGCTGCTCGTGATCGACAGCACCGAGGGGATCACCCACCAGGACCAGCGCCTCGCCGAGCGCATCGACGCCGCCGGTTGCCCGATCGTGGTGCTGCTCAACAAGTGGGAGCTCCTCGACACCGAGCGCCGAGCCCAGGTCACCTTCGAGGTGCAGCAGAAGCTGGCGTTCCTGGGCGAGAGCGAGGTGGTGCGCATCTCGGCGCTCACGGGCCGCAACGTGCACCGCCTGCTGCCGCTGCTCCACGACGCCATCGAGGCCTACCACCGGCGGGTGCCCACCCGCCGCGTGAACGAGGTCGTGGCCCTGGCGCAGTCGGCCCAGCCTGCGCCCCACGGCGGCCGGATCCTCTACGCCACCCAGGGCGCCACCGACCCGCCCACCTTCACGCTCTTCGCCAACAAGGAGCTGCACAGCACCTACGTGCGCTACATCGAGCGCCGCCTGCGAGAGGCCTTCGACCTCGGCGCCACCCCGATCAAGGTCCGCGTGCGCATCCGGGGGAACTGATGGCGGTGACCCCCGAAGGCGGTCTCACGGCCGCAGAGGTGGCCGAGCGCATCCAGGCCGGCCAGGTCAACGGCGTCGACGAGGGCACCAGCCGCACGGTGAAGGACATCGTGCGGGCCAACGTCCTCACCCGCTTCAACGCGATCCTCGGCGTGCTCGCCGTGGCCGTGCTCGCCACGGGACGCATCGGCGACGCCGCCTTCGCGGTGGTGCTCGTGCTCAACGCCGTGATCGGCATCGGCCAGGAGGTGCGGGCCAAGCGCACGCTCGACCGCCTCGCCCTCCTCCACGCACCCACGGCCTCGGTGATCCGCGACGGGTCCACGAGCGAGGTGGTCCTGGCCGACGTGGTGCTCGACGACCTGATCGAGCTCTCGAGCGGCGACCAGGTGCCCGCCGACGGCGAGGTGCGCGCGAGCAGCGGCCTGGAGGTCGACGAGTCCGCCCTCACCGGCGAGTCCGACCCGATGCCCAAGGTGGTGGGCGATCAGGTGCTCTCGGGCACGATCGTGGTGGCCGGGCGGGGCTGCTTCCAGGCCACCGCCGTCGGACCCGATGCCTACGCCCGGCGCATCGCGTCCGAGGTGAAGGTCTTCACCCGCACCCGCAGCGAGATCCAGGACGCAATCAACACCCTGCTGCGGTACATCACCTGGATCCTGGTGGGCATCACGCCGCTGCTCCTGTGGTCGCAGTTCCGCACCGACGAGACCGGCAACTGGCGCGATCCCGTGACGGGCACGGTGGCCGCCATGGTGGGCATGGTGCCCGAGGGCCTCGTCCTGCTCACCAGCCTGGCGTTCCTGCTGGCCGCGCTGGCCCTCACCCGCCGCCAGGTCCTGGTGCAGGAGCTCCCGGCGGTGGAGGGCCTGGCACGCGTCGACGTGGTCTGCCTCGACAAGACCGGCACCCTCACCGTCGGCGACATCGTGTTCGACGCGCTCGAGGAGGTGGGCGACCTCGACGGCGAGCAGGTGGGTGCGGCCATCGGTGCCATGGCCGACGCGCCCGACCCCAACGCCAGCCTCAAGGCCCTCGGCGCCGCCTACGCCGTGCCCCAGGGGTGGGCCCGGAGCGGGGAGGTGCCGTTCTCGTCGGCTCGCAAGTGGAGCGCCGCCGCGTTCGAGGGCCGGGGCAGCTGGTTCCTCGGGGCCCCCGACGTCCTGCTCGGCCCCGACGACGAGCTGCGAGCCCGCGTGGCCGAGCTGGCCGGCACCGGTCGGCGGGTGCTCCTCGTGCAGCACAGCCCGTCGCCCCTCGCCGGGGAGCACCTCCCCGACGATCGCTCCTCGGCCGCCCTCATCACCCTCGGGGAGCAGG
The DNA here is from genome assembly GCA_019639095.1 of Actinomycetota bacterium. Classification (GTDB taxonomy): domain Bacteria; phylum Actinomycetota; class Acidimicrobiia; order Acidimicrobiales; family Iamiaceae; genus Aquihabitans. Next base: position 3,878 of record JAHBSN010000196.1, on the reverse strand, counting down.
TGCGCCCCGACGCCGCCGAGACCCTGGGCTACTTCGCCGAGCAGGGGGTGACCATCAAGGTGATCTCCGGCGACAACCCCGCCACCGTCGGCGCCATCGCCCGTGAGGTGGGCATCGACGCCGGCGAGCCGGTCGATGCCCGCACCCTGGGCGAGGAGGCCGACGACCTGATCGATGTGGTGGAGGAGCGCACGGTGTTCGGGCGGGTCAGCCCCCACCAGAAGCGGGCCATGGTCCGGGCGCTGCAGGCCAACGGGCACGTGGTGGCCATGACCGGCGACGGGGTAAACGACGCCCTGGCCCTCAAGGACGCAGACATCGGGGTGGCCATGGGCAACGGGGCGGCCGCCACGCGCGCCATCGCCCAGCTGGTGCTCCTCGACGGCCAGTTCTCCCGGATGCCCGACGTGCTCGCCGAGGGCCGGCGGGTGATCGGCAACATCGAGCGGGTGGCCAGCCTCTTCCTGGCCAAGAACGTGTACTCGCTGATGCTCGTGCTGCTCGTGAGCGTGGCCGGGCTGCCGTATCCGTTCCGTCCCCGGCACCTCACGCTGGTGAGCGCCCTCACCATCGGCATCCCGGCGTTCCTGCTCGCCCTCGGCCCGAACCTCCAGCGGTACCGACCGGGGTTCCTCCAGCGGGTGCTGAAGTTCGCCATCCCGGCGGGCCTGATCACCGGTCTGTCGATCTTCAGCGCCTACCTCCTGGCCCGCACGGAGGGCCACGCGCCCGACGAGCGGCGCACCGCCGCCACGATCGCCGCCCTCGTGGTGGCCCTCTGGATCCTCGTCGTGCTGGCCCGGCCCCTGCGGGCCTGGAAGCTGGCGCTGGTGGCCTCCATGGCCGGCATCGCGGCCGCGGCCATCGCCATCCCGCCGGTGCGCGACGCCTTCGAGCTGTCGATCCCCGGCGTGCTGCTGCCCCAGGTGCTCGCGATCGGCGCCGCCGGGGCGCTGGGCGTGGAGCTCGTGGCCCGCTGGGTCGCTCGCACCGAGCCCGGTGAGCGACGGGTGCGCCGACGACCGCGTGCCGAGCGCGCCGAGCCCACCGGAGGGACACCGGCCGGGGGAGCGCCGGCGCCTCAGCGGTAGCATCGTTCGGCCATGGAATACCCCCTCCTGCTCCTCGTGGCGGCCGCCTGCGCCGCCGCCGCCGCCGTGTGGGCTCGCTCGGCGCTGCGGCTGCAGAAGGTGGCGGCGCGCGCCCAGGTGGAGTTCGGCCGCACGTCCGATGCGGCCACGGTGGCCCGCTCGGCGTTCCGCAAGGACGTGCACAGCACGGTCCTCTACGCCGTGCTCGCCGTGGCCGCCGGGGTGGGGGCCTTCCTCCGCGGCGACTCGTCCTGGCTGTTCTCGCTGGTCGTCGTGCCCGTGGTCGTCTCGATCGTGTTCGGGCGCGACTTCGTGCGCGACTCCCGGCTGGCCGAGAGCCGATTCGAGCTGGAGCGGCGGGCCGAGGAGGTCCTGAGCCAGGAGGACCTGGCGCCGCGCCGATGGGCGGAGCGCCTGGCGCCCGAGCACCTCCCCGACATCACCGGCTTCGAGGTCGGGCGGGTCTACCAGGCCGGCACCGGGATGATGGCGGGCGACTTCTACGACGTGTTCCGGGTGGCCCCCTCACGGGTGGTGGCGGTCATCGGCGACGTCACCGGGCACGGCATCGAGCCCTCGATCACCGCCTTCCAGGCGAAGTACCTGCTGCGGGTGTTCCTCCGGCAGTACCGCGACCCCGCCCAGGCGCTCGAGGAGCTCAACGCCCAGCTCTCGGCGCTCGACCGCGACGAGGAGATGATCTCGCTGTGCGTCGTGGTGTTCGACACCGAGGCCGGCACGGTCCGCTACGCGTCCGCCGGACACCCGGCCGTGTGGCTCTGGCACGAGAAGGACGTCCGCCCGCTTCGCTCCACCGGCCCCCTCCTCATGCTCGACCCGGCGGGCACCTTCCACTCGCGAGAGCTCAAGCTGGACTCGGGCGACCTGGTGCTGCTCTACACCGACGGCCTGTCCGAGGCTCGAGCCGGCGACCAGCTCTTCGGCGAGGAGCGCATCGCCAACGCCCTGCGACGTGACCCCGGCGCCCATCCTGGCGTCCTGGTGAAGTCACTGCTCGAGCAGGCCCGCGACTTCTCCCGCGAGCCGATCACCGACGACATCGCCATCCTCGCGATCCGCCGGGACTGATCACCCGGGTCGGGGGCCGGTGGGGGAGGGTCGGTAGGCTCGGCCCGGTGACCGACGCCCCGCCTGCCACCACCGCCGCGCCCGATCCCGCCATCGAGCCAGCTGTCGATCCCACCGTGGACCCGGTGGCCCAGCGCCTGGCGAGCGCCGCCGAGCGGGCCCTGGCGGGCAACGTCGCCAAGGTGGGCGACAAGCTCGAGAAGCAGGGCAAGCTGTTCGTGCGAGACCGCCTCGACCTGCTGCTCGACCCGGGCTCGTTCGTCGAGGACGCCCTGCTCGCCAACGCCTCGGCCCAGGACCTTCCGGCCGACGGCGTGGTCACCGGCACCGGCCGCATCGACGGTCGGGCCGTGTGCGTCATGGCCAACGACCCCACCGTGAAGGCCGGGTCCTGGGGCGCCCGCACGGTGGAGAAGATCGTCCGCCTCACCGAGCACGCCCTCCGCCACGAGCTCCCGGTGTTCTGGCTGGTGGACTCCGCCGGCGCCCGCATCACCGACCAGGTGCAGCTGTTCCCGGGCCGACGCGGTGCCGGTCGCATCTTCTACAACCAGGTCCGCCTCTCGGGCCGGGTGCCGCAGATCTGCTGCCTCTTCGGACCGTCGGCCGCAGGCGGTGCCTACATCCCGAGCTTCTGCGACATCGTGATCATGGTGGAGGGGAACGCCTCGATGTACCTGGGTTCGCCCCGGATGGCCGAGATGGTGATCGGCGAGAAGGCCACCCTCGAGGAGATGGGCGGCGCTCGGATGCATGCCACGACGTCGGGGTGCGGCGACAACCTCGCCTTCGACGACCACGACGCCATCGACCAGGCCCGGGCCTGGTTCACCTACTTCCCGACCACCTGGCGCGAGCAGCCCCCGCGCTTCGAGCCGGCGGAGCCGGCCACGCCGCTGCACGCCGACAGCGTCCCGGCCGACGACAAGGTCGCCTACGACGTCCACACGATCATCGACGGGATCGTCGACGCCGAGAGCTTCTTCGAGATCAAGCCGCTGTTCGCCCCCGAGCTGGTGTGCGGGTTGGGCCTGGTGGACGGCAAGCCCACGGGCTTCGTGGCCAACAACCCGCAGGCCAAGGGCGGCGCCCTCTTCAGCGACTCGGCCGACAAGGCGGCCCGCTTCGTGTGGTGCTGCGACGCCTTCAACATCCCGCTCGTGTTCCTGGCCGACGTGCCGGGCTTCATGATCGGCGCCCAGGTGGAGCGCGAAGGCATCATCCGCCATGGCGCCAAGATGGTCACCGCGATCTCCGAGGCCACGGTGCCCAAGCTGTGCGTGGTGCTCCGCAAGGCCTACGGCGCCGGGCTCTACGCCATGGCGGGCCCGGCCTTCGAGCCCGAGGCCACGGTCGCCCTGCCCACCGCGAAGATCGCGGTCATGGGTCCCGAGGCGGCGGTCAACGCCGTGTTCGCCAACAAGATCGCCGCCTTCGAGGATCCGGCCGAGGCCGAGGCGTTCGTGGCCGAGCAGCGCCGGGTCTACGAGGAGGACGTCGACATCCTGCGGCTCGCCTCCGAGCTGGTGATCGATGCCGTCGTCGAGCCCCAGCACCTCCGAGCCGACATCATCGCCCGGTTCGCCATGGCCGAGGGCAAGGATCGGCACTTCTCCGACCGCCGCCACGGCGTGCCGCCGGTCTGATGGGCCGGTCCTACCCCGTGCGGGTGGTGATCCGAGACGTCGGACCACGAGA
>JAHBSN010000195.1 GCA_019639095.1 Actinomycetota bacterium | reverse complement strand
CCACGGCTGCGTGCGGCTCCGCAACGCCGACATCGAGGCGCTCGTCGGGGTCGGCCTGCCCCTCGGCGCACCGGTGTTCGTCACCGGGTGAGCGCCGCCGCCGGCCCGCCCGAGCTGCCGTCGTTCCGCTACCACCCGGACCCGGTGGCCACGGGCGCCATCGAGCAGCGGGCGGTGCGCTGCCGGTGCTGCGGCCAGGACCGCGGGTGGGTGTACGCCGTGGCGCCCTACGCCGTGGAGGACCTGCGCGACGCCCTGTGCCCGTGGTGCGTGGCCGACGGGTCGGCGGCGGCCACCTTCGACGCCGCCTTCACCGACCTCGGCGACGAGGGGCCCAACGGCCTCCCGGTCCAGGTGCTCGAGGAGGTGACCCGCCGCACCCCGGGCTTCAGCGCGTGGCAGCAGGAGCGGTGGCTGTTCCACTGCGACGACGCCGCCGCCTTCCTGGGAGCGGTGGGCTGGGACGAGCTGTCCGCCCACCCCGAAGCGGTGGCCGCGGTGCTCCTGCAGGTGGCGGGCTCGGGGATCGCCGGCGAGGACGCCGAGGCCTTCGTGGGCTCGCTCGACGTCGACGGCGCGTCCACCGCGTACCTGTTCCGGTGCCTGCACTGCGGCGCCCACCTCGCCTATGCCGACGCCGACGCCGATTGATCGAGCCCGGCGGGGGACTGGCGAGCGAGGGACGACGGCTCAGCCGGTGGTGGACTTCTCGATGACGATGGGCGTCGGGGCGGGCACGGCGTCCTTGCCCACGTGCACCAGCTCGGCCGGCAGCGGGCCGTCGGCGCCGTTCACCACGAACTCGAGGCGCTTGGCATAGAAGCCGGGGTTGAAGTCGAACCCGGCGATGGTTTCCCCGTCCTTGATGTCGAAGGCGATCACCTGGTCGGCCATGGTGACCAGGCCGGCGCCGTCGGGGACCACCTCGGCGCTGGCCACCACGTCGTCGCCGGTCACCGTGCCGTTCACGTCGCCTACGCCCTCGCCGTGCACCACCCAGAGGTGCCAGCCGTCGTAGTCGCTCCAGATGTAGACGCCGGGGGCGGCGCCGCCGGGGGCGTCGCCGGGCGCGCCGTCGAGCTCGCCGAAGGCCGCAGGCCGGCCGCCGACGCTCGTGGGCCACACCAGCGGGGCCGGCTCGGTGGGCCCGCCCGTGACCGGGGCGCCGCCGCCGGGCACGGTGGTCTGGGTGGTGGCGCCGGTGCCGCCGCTCGCCGTGGACGAGTCCCCGTCGTCGTCGCCGTTCTTCGAGATCAGCACCGCCGCCACGATGGCGACGATCACCAGCACCAGGCCGATCTGCACGAACAGGACGGTGCGCCGGTCGGGCGGGTCGCCCTCGTCGCCCCACACGTCGTCGTCCCACCCGGAGTCGCCGGAGGACTCGAACACGTCGTCGTTCGGGCCAGCAGGTGTGGTCACGTGGAGAGCTCCCGGTGGTGGGGTCGGCGGGCCCGCCGCGGCCGCGACGCCCGCTGAACGCCCGGTGCGATCGGCGGCGATCTTAGCGGTCGGCCGGACCGGCTCCGGCCCGGCCCGGGCCTCGCGCACCACCGCGGCCGAGGCGGAGCAGCGCCTCGATGCCGAGGGCGCCGAGCACCACCAGGCCCACCTCGCCCGCCGACCGGTAGCGCGTGGTGCCGAAGGTGATGGCGGCGCCGGCCACGCCTGCCGCCAGCGGCGCGAGGAGGGGCAGGAGGGCGGCTCGGGTGGCCGGCGACGGTGGGCGCCAGAACGCCACCACCCCCAGTGCGGCCAACGTCCAGGAGGCGATCATCGCCATCCACAGGACCGACTCCTCCCGGCTCTCCCGGGTGTGCTCCAGCTCCACCTGGCGGGCCGGTTGGTAGATGCTGAGCGTGCGGCCCACCCGGGCGGCGGTGACCACCGGCCACCGACCGAGGTGGTCGCGGATGTAGTCGCTCGCCTGCTCGCGGTAGAGCAGGCCGAGCTCGGACTCGTCGATCTGCTCCCCCGCCACGTCGTCGCGGATGTTCTGGCCGCAGAAGACGGTCCAGTAGCCGGTGTCGGGGCCATACCAGCTCTGGTCGCACTGGGCGTAGGAGAGCGACACGTCGAGGCCCGACGCCATGGTGACGGGGTGCTCGTAGCGGACGACGTTCCAGCCGACCCACGGGGCGAGCACCATCCCCACCCACAGCAGCGCCGCCGCCGAGCGCAGCGCCACCTGTCGGCCGGTCCCCCGCGACGCCAGGCACAGCGGGATCACGAGGATGGGCACCAGCAGCAGCAGCTCGGACCGCACGAGCGCGCCGGCGGCCGCCGCCCCGCCCAACCAGGCCGCCCTCGATGCGGTGGGGGTGCGCCAGAACCGGTACCCCAGCAGCAGGGTGCCGGCCGTGGCGAACTGCCCGGGCGTCTCGGCCATGGCGGTGGGGTCGTAGGACCAGAAGCCCGGGTGCACGGCGGCGAGCGCGGCGGCCAGGATGCCCACCCGGCGACCGGCCAGGCCCCGGGCCAGCTCGGCCACCAGGACGATGGTGGCGGTGCCGAGCAGGCAGCCCCAGATCTGCAGCCCCTTCGGCGTGTCGAACCCGAGCTGGTGGCCGAGGGCGAGGAACAGCAGGTTGCCGGGCGGGTGCACCGAGCCCTCCGACAGCTGGCTGTGGAAGAACCAGGCGTCCGGGTCGAGGAACGACCGGCCCTCGAGCAGGCCGATGGCGCGGTTGCGGTAGACGGGGCCGTCGTAGAGGAGCCCGGCGTCGAACCGCCACCCGACGGCGTAGAGGACCCGGATGGCCAGGCCGCACAAGGCGGCGGTGGCCACCGCTCGCCGGTACGGCGTCGTGGCCGCCGCAGCTGGTGGTGCCGGCTCGGCCTCGGGGCCGTGGGCTTCCATCGGCGGCACCCTACTGGCGCCCCGTCGGCGGTCGGGACCGGCCCCACCGGTACCATGCCGCCGTGCCCACCCTCGCCGCACCAGCGCCCGCTCGTCGCGCGCCGGGCCTCGGCGATCTGGGCGGCGGGCGCCTCCTGGCCCTCGCGGCTGGGGCAACCCTGGCCGTGGTGGGATTCCGGGCCGGCGTGGTCCCGGGCGGGCAGGTCGGCGTCGACGTGCTGCTCGCCGCCGCGGGCTGGTGGTTCGGCTCGGGCGCAGTGGCGGCCGGGCGCGTGGGCCCGCGCTGGGGCGAGGCGCTGCACCGGGCGTGGCCGGGCGCCCTGGCTGCGCTCGTCGGCGCGCTGGTGTGGGTGCTGCTCACCGAGGACACCTCCCGCGATCGCGTCGTGCGGGGTGCGGCGCTGGCGCTGCTCGGCGGCTACGGCAACTGGCACCAGCTCTCGGTCGGCCCGAGCGAGCTCGGCCACGCGCACCTGCAGTCGCCGCTCCAGCACCTGTGGCCCTGGGCGGTGGCCGCCCAGGGCGCCCTCCTGTTCTCGGTGCTGTTCTGGCTCGCGTCGTCGCTCGGCACCCGGCGCCGGGGCCGCCCGCACCCGGTCGTGGTGCCCACCATCGTGGTGAGCGGGGTGCTGCTCGCCTGGTCCGCCGCGATGCTGGCCGGCGACGCCTCCCCCGCCCGCCTCCTGCTCGACAGCAGGGTCCGCGGCGTGGCCTTCCTGCTCGGCGCAGCGGTGGGCGCCGCCGGGCCGTCGCCGCTCGGCCGGCTGCTTCGCTCCACGGCCGCCTCGGCCGGCGTGGTCGCCCTCGGCCTGCTCGGGCTGCTCGCCGTGGCTGCGGGCCCGAGCTCCTCGCTGTGGCACGACGGCGCCGCGCTCGCCAGCCCGATCCTCGCCGCCCTGGCGGTGGCCTGGGCGGTGCCCGCTCCTCGGCGCGCGCCGGCGGCGCCCGACGCCCGCCCGGGCCTCGATCCGTGGGCGGTCCTGGTGGCGGCGCTGCTCGTGCACGGCCCGGTGCTGACGCTGGCGTCGCCGGCCAGGACCCACCTGCCGTGGGCCGGAGCGCGGGTGGTGGGCATCGTGCTGGTCGCCGTGGTGGCGGTGGCGGTGGCCGCGCTGGCCGGCCGGCTCGACCGGTCCCCCGCCGCCCTCGAGCGGAGGCGGGTGCTCCTGCCACCGGCGTTCGTGGCGGTGCTGATCCTGCTGCTGTCGGCCACCGGTGCCTTCCATTGGGAGCACACGCGCCCGCTGACGCCCGAGGAGATCCGCACCCGCACGAGCCAGGGCGGCTCGTGACCGTCGTCGCGCCGCCGGAGCCGGGAGCCGAGTCGGGCCCCACCGCGGCCGAGCGCCGTCGGCGCCGCCTGGCGATGCTCATCGGCGTGCTGAGCGTGCCGGCCGCGGTGGTGGCGGCCGGCTACCTGACCTGGTCGGCCTCCGACGGCGACGTCGTGTCGCCGCCGATCACCGGCACCACCCTGCCCGCCACCGCCGCCACGACGCCGGCGCTCGTCCCCGAAGGCGACTACGGCCCGCTGTGCGACGAGGTGCGCCTCGCCGGCGATCCGGGCTCGCCACCGCAGCTCGATGCGGTCTACCGCCTCGTGCTCGACGCCGACCTCACGGCGTGGGCCGCGGCGGCGCCGTCGGACTTCCGCGCCACCCTGCGTCGGCTCGAGGCGGACCGGGGTGCGGCGGCGGCCGTGGTCGGCGCCGCCCCCGACATCGCCACCCTCGACCAGGCCGCCAAGGACCGGCTCCCGCCGTCGTTCGCCACCGACCTCCTGGCCGTGTCGCTGATGCTCGCCACCGAGTGCCCCCCACCCGGCTGACCCACCCCGCCGAATGTGCGGTACCGGAGCCGCATTCGCGTCGATCTCGCGCGTGAGGTTCGCCGACGGCGTCAGATGGTGCCGTCGGCCAGCCCCTGGCGCACCACCTCGGCCCGGCGTCGCACCGCCGGCAGGTCGCTCAACCGATCCAGGCCCCGGACGGCCTGGGCCATGCGGGCGTTGCTCCCGAACCGGTCGCGGTGGCGGGCGAGGAAGTCCCAGTAGAGCGTGGTGTACGGGCAGGCGTCGTCGCCGACCCGCTTCGTCGGGTCGTAGCGACACCCTCCGCAGTGGTCGGTCATGCGGTGGAGGTACCGGCCGCCCGAGACGTAGGGCTTGGTGGCCATCTGGCCCCCGTCGGCATGCAGGCCCATGCCGATGAGGTTGGGGAGCATGACCCACTCGTCGCCGTCGACGAACGAGTCGGTCATCCAGCGGACGACCGCGCGCGGTTCGACCCCGGCAAGGGTGGACAGGTTGGCGAGGACCATGAGGCGTTGGATGTGGTGCAGCCAGCCGCGCTCGCGGAGACCCTCGATGGCGTGGCCGAGGCAGCGCATCTCGGTCTTCGCCGGATCGGTGAAGGCGGCGGGCAGCGGGGCGTGGGCGCGCAGGGCGTTGCGATCGCCGTACCCCGGCATGTGGTGCCAGTAGGTGCCCCACACGTACTCCCGCCACCCGATCACCTGGCGGACGAACCCCTCGGCCGAGGCGATCGGGACCCGCCCGTCGCGGTAGGCCTCCTCGGCGGCGTCGGCCACCTCGCCCGGCAGGAGCAGGCCGATGTTGAGCGCCGGGCTGAGCAGGGTGTGGGCGACGTGCCAGCTGCGCTCGACGATGACGTCCTCGTGGGGGCCGAAAATCGGGAGCACCACGTCGACCGCGTGGCGCAGGCGGGCGAGCGCCTGGCGGCGGGTGGTGGGCCACCAGCCCGTCGGGTCGGCGCCGAAGCCGGCCGGGCCGATGGCATCGAGCACGTCCCGATCGAGGTCGTCCAACGTGGAGCACACCGGCGTCGGCCACGGGTTCACCTGCTTCGGCGGCGGCTCGCGGTTCTGGTCGTCGAAGTTCCACCGCCCGCCAGCGGGCTCGGCTCCGTCGAGCAGGTAGCCGAGGCGGACCCGCTGCCACCGATAGAAGTCCTCCATGCGCAGCCGGCGACCGCGGCGACCGTCGACCCACGCCTCGAACTCGCTCGGGTGGCACAGGAACTGGTTCGAGGCGACGGTCTCGACACCTGCGCGCTCGAGCAGTTGCCGGGCGGCGAACGAGTTGGGCTCGGTGGCCACCACCTCGACGCCCCGATGGGCCCCACGGTGCGCCCGCAGCCCGTCGGCCAGCGTGGAGGCCGGGCGCAGGTCGACGTCGAACCCGGCTGACTCCAGCTCGGCGGCGAACCGGCGCATGGCGGCCACCACGAGGTGGGTGCGCTGACGGTGCCGTCGGCCATCGAGCTTGGCCCGGCTCTCCACGAGCAGGACGCGGTCCTCGCCGGGCTCCGCGTCCGCGAGCGCTCCGATGCGCCGGTTCAGCTGGTCGCCCAGGACCCAGACCGTGCGCGACATCGGGTCACGCTACCGGGGGACCCGGCTCCGACGACCGGCCCGCGCCGCGTCGCCGGTGAACCTCACGCGCGAGATCGACAGGAACGCGGCTCCCGTACCGCACATTCGGCTGGGTGGGGGTCAGCGGACTCGGTGGCGGAGCTCGACGACGCCGGTGCCGATCCGTCGCTCGCCGACCAGCTCGAGGTCGGCGCGCACGTCGCTCGGCAGGGCGGGGTTCTGGCCGCCGAGGAGGATCGGCCAGACCCACAGCACCACCTCGTCGACCAGCCTCGCGGCCAGGGCCTGGGCCGCCAGGTGCGGGCCGCCCACGAGCAGGTCCCCGTCGGCAGCGGCCTTGAGGTCGGCCACGGCGGCCGGCTCGAAGGACGACTCGAGCCGGGTGCGGGCCGTGCGGGGCTCGGCCAGCGTGGATGAGAACACGACCTTGTCGGCCGCCTGCCACACCTCGGCGAAGCGCGCGGTCTCGGCCGACCGACCCGCCAGCGACGGGTCGGTCTCCCACAACGACATGGCGTCGTACATCCTGCGCCCGTACAGGTAGGTGCCGACCGAACCCATGAACTCGGTGTGGACCGCGAACACGTCGTCGTCGGGCGGCGCCCACGCGAGCTCGCCGTCGGCGTCCTCGGTGAACCCGTCGAGCGAGGTGTTGGATGCGTAGATCAGCTTCGCCATGGGTCGCATCCTGCACGATCCACGCCGGTCGCGACGCCGGGTCAGGCGTGCTTGCCCACGTCCCAGCCCTGCGGTGCCAGGACGCGGTCGGCCAGGAGCCGGGGCACGTCCTCGAGCGTGGTGGCCATCGTGTCGTTCCACCGGTTCAGGAACCCGAACAGCGCGCACACCGCCACGATCGCGGTGATCTGCGCGTCGTCGAAGTGCTCCCGGCACGCCGCCAGATCGTCGTCGCCCACCGCGTTCGGGTGCTGCCCGGCGTGGAACGCGAACCGCAGCGCCGCCCGCTCTGCCGCATCGAAGCGATCGCTCGTCTCGAACGACCACAGCTCCGCCAGCTTCGCCTCGTCCACCCCCAGGTGCGCGGCGTGCGCCGCCGTGTGCGCCTGGCAGTACCGGCACCCCGACGCCGCGCTGGTGACGTGGCCGACGAGCTGCGCCAGCTCCTCGGACACCAGGCCGCTCACGGCGGCGGCGTGGGCCAGGCCGACGTAGGCGTGCAGCAGGCCCGGCACGAGCGCCATGGATCGCAGCGTCTCGGGCACGAGGCCCATCGCCTGCTCGTAG
>JAHBSN010000194.1 GCA_019639095.1 Actinomycetota bacterium | reverse complement strand
CGGTAATTCGCCGCTCAGTTCAACCGGGTTGCCCTTCAGGGTTACGCTTGCCATGGGAAAATACTCCTTAAAATTTGGGGGACTGTAAAATGAGCCGAACGCAGTTTGTCACAGGAGATTATTCGTCACAAGTTATCCCAATAACGTCTGTTTCAACTGCTAAAATGAAGAGAGATGAAAATTTTTCTGACCGGCGCGGCTGGTTTTATCGGCTCACATTTAAGCGAACGTCTTCTGGGGGAAGCCCACGAGGTTCTGGGCTTCGATAACTTCGATCCCTATTACGATATTCAACTGAAAGAGCGTCACGTGGCGCACTTGCAGACCTATCCCGCTTTTACCCTGCATCGTGGCGATATCCGCAACAATGAGTTGGTTCACCAATTAATCAGCGACTTTGCCCCCGACCGTATCGTGCACCTGGCCGCCCGCGCCGGTGTGCGGCCTTCGATTGAAGCACCCGCCCTCTATGCCGATGTCAACGTCACCGGCACAACTCACATTTTCGAGGCGGCCCGCAAGCAAAATATTCCCGTGGTCTTTGCGTCGTCCTCTTCAGTTTATGGCGATAGCGCCACGGCACCCTACCGCGAAGACGAGGCCGCCGATTTCCCGGTCTCGCCCTATGCCGCCACCAAGCGCGCCGGGGAGTTACTGGCTCACACCTACCATCACCTTTACGGCCTGCCAATCGTCTGCCTACGCTTTTTCACCGTCTACGGCCCCCGCCAGCGCCCCGATGCCGCCTACGCCGCGGTGATCCCGCTGTTCATCGCCGCCCTGCGCGCCGGCCGGGCGCCCGAGGTGCACGGCGACGGCAAGCAGAGCCGGGACTTCGCCTTCATCGACGACGTGGTGGCGGCCAACCTGCTGGCCGCCGAGGCGCCCGCCGAGCAGTGCTCGGGGCGGGTCTACAACGTGGCCGGCGGGCGCGAGCAGAGCCTGCTCGAGATGCTCGAGATCCTCGGCCGGGCCACCGGCACCGACATCGCCCCGGTGCACGTGGCGCCGAGGGTGGGCGACGTGCGCCACAGCTTCGCCGACCTCAGCGCCGCCGCCGCCGACCTCGGCTACCGGCCCCAGGTCTCCTTCGAGGACGGCCTGGCCCGCACCGTGGCCTACTTCGCCGAGCAGGCGAGCTGACCTCGCGCTGATCCCCGGCCCGAGCGCCCCGGTCGATGGGGCCGTTCGCGAGGTGCGGCCGTAGGGTCTTCCCCATGGCCGGGCCCCCGCCCACCCCCCGTTCGCTGCAGCTCCCCGCCGACCTCGCCGCCATCGCCGAGCGCGTCGAGGTGCGCGTCCGGGGCCTGCTCGAGCACGAGCGGCAGCGGTGGAGCGCCCTCGACCCGTCGCTGGCCGAGCCGATCGACGCCCTGAGCGACCTCGTGATGCTGGGCGGCAAGCGCCTGCGCCCGGCGTTCTGCCACTGGGGCCACGTGGCCGCCGGCGGCCACCCCGACGAGCCCGACGTGGTGGAGGCGGGCGCCGCCTTCGAGCTCCTCCAGGCGTTCGCCCTCATCCACGACGACGTGATGGACGGGTCCTCCACCCGACGGGGCGCCCCGGCGGTGCACCGCCGCTTCGTCGACCGCCACCGCGACGCGGCGTGGCCGGGCGAGTCCCGCCGCTTCGGCGAGGGCGCCGCCATCCTCATCGGCGACCTCGCGCTCGTCTATGCCGACCAGCTCCTGCCCACCACCAGCCCCGGCGTGGCCGAGCTGTGGGACGAGCTGCGGGTGGAGCTCAACGTGGGCCAGTACCTCGACATGGTGGGCACGGCGTCGCGCCGCTTCGATCGCGCCACGGCCCGCCGCATCGCCCGCTACAAGAGCGGGCGCTACACCATCGAGCGGCCCCTGCACCTCGGTGCGGCACTCGCCGGCGACCGCACCCTGGGGGCGGCGCTCAGCGGCTACGGCCAGCCGCTCGGCGACGCGTTCCAGCTGCGCGACGACGTGCTCGGCGCGTTCGGCGACGCCACCCGCACCGGCAAGCCGGTGGGCGACGACCTCCGCGAGGGCAAGCCCACGCTGCTGCTGGCCGTGGCCCACGAGCGAGCCGAGGGCGCCCAGCGCGACCTGCTCGACCAGGTGGGCCAGCGCGAGCTCGACGACGCCATGGTGGCCGACCTCCAGGACCTGCTCGTGGCCACCGGCGCGCTGGCCGAGGTGGAGGCCACGATCACCGCGCTGGCCGACGAGGCCGTGGGCGCGCTGGCGCCCCTGGGCCTGCCGCCCCACGCCGGCGAGGCGCTGCGCGACCTCGCCGAGTTCGTGGTGGCCCGCGACACCTGAGTCCCGGGCCGGATCAGTCCAGCGCGGCGTAGCGGGCCAGGGCGTCGGGCAGGGTGCTCTCCACCACGCCCGGCTCCTGCACCACCGCCGCGAGCCACGGCGGGCGCACCACCCCGGCCACGGCCACCGGCGTGTCGAGCCCGGAGAACTGCACGGCCTGGCGGACGAAGCTGGTGGCGTAGTCGGGCGGGCGGATGTCGTTGGCCAGTTCCACCAGGGCGAACGGGTCGGGCGCGGTGCCGGGCTCGGCGCCGGGCACCGTGGTGGGGGCGGCGGCGAACACGAACGGCGAGTGCGGGCTGGGGCCACCGCCGGCGAGCCCGGGGCCGTCGGTGAGGATGGCCCCGCGCACCAGGGCGGCCCGGCCGCCGGCGATCAGCAGCGCCACGTAGGCGCCGAGGCCGCGGCCGAGCACGGTGACCGGGCCGAGGTGGGCCAGGGCGTGGTCGACGTCGGCCATCAGCACCTCGGCGGTGTAGCCGCCGCCGAAGGGGATGGTGGAGCGGCCGTGGCCGGTGAGGTCGAGCCCCCAGACCGGGCCGGGCCAGGCGGCCACCGAGCGGGGCAGCTCGGCCGGCGTGTGCTCGCCCAGGCCGTGCAGCAGCAGGAGCGGACGGCCCTCGCCGGCGCGCAGCCGGCGCAGGGCGAGGCGGACGCTCACGTGGGTGAGCCACACGAGGTCGTCGGATGCGTCGTCGGATGCCTCCACGGGCGGAACGGTCTCGCTCACCCGAGGAACTCCACGATCAGGTCGCCGACCACGTCGGGCCGCTCGATGTGCACGAAGTGGCCCACGCCGTCGAGCGGCACGAAGCGCCCGCCGGGCGGGAGGTGGTGGTGCACGTCCTCGGGCAGGGTGCCCCAGCCCATGACCTCGGTCTCCAGGCCGAGCACGCACAGCACGGGCATCCCCAGGGCGGGCAGGCGGGCCATCGACCACTCCGGCCGCCACGGCCCGAAGCCGCCCATGCGCATCGACGGGTCGATCTTCCAGCGCCAGCCGTCGGGCGACTCGAACGCGCCGATGTGCACGAGGTACTCCAGCCAGGCCGGCTCGGCCCGCGGGTTCATCAGGCCGCGCCGCCGGGCCAGCTCCTCCACCGTGCCGGGCCGACGGACCTTGGTGGCCGCGGCGCGCCGGTGCTCGAGCCAGGCGGTGAGCTCGCTGTTCACCATCCGGGTGCGGTTGTGCTCGGGCACGTCGGGCCAGGACCGGGCCGAGGGCAGCCCGTCGAGGTTCACGAGGTGGCTGACCCGGTGCGGGGCCGACTCGGCCAGGTGGAGCATGAGCGAGCCGCCCTTGGAGTGCCCCACCACGGGCAGCGACCGGGCACCGGTGGAGTCGACCACGGCGAGGGCGTCGCGGACGTCGGCCTCCCACGAGTAGAGCCGAGCCGACCCGGAGTCGCCATGGCCGCGCTGGTCCCAGGAGACCACCCGGAACCCGGCGTCGGCCACCCGGGGGGCCAGGGTGTCGAACGTGCCGGCGAAGTCGAACCCGCCGTGGGCGAACAGCACCGGCGGGGCCGCCTCGTCGCCCCACTCCCACACGGCGAGGTCGATGCCGGCGGCGTCGACGATGCGGTGGCGGTCGGGTCGACGCGCCCCGGGGTAGGCGAGCGACCCGGCCTCGCTGCGGGTGGGCGCCCGACGGGCGGTGCGGGTGTCGGTGGGGGCCACGGCGGCCACGCTACCCCCTGAACTTGACCCGGCGGTCAAGTCCGAAGAGACCGGTTTGCGGGTATCGCCGACCACCGGGCACGAGGAGGCCGGGTCCTACAGTGGAGGCGTTGTGACCGACCTGCAGCCCACCGTCGAACCGACCCTGCCCGGGCCCGCCGACGTGGCGCAGACCCCCGCCGGCCGCCGGGCTGCGCTGCGGGCCCGCTTCCGCACCCGCGCCGCCGGCTCTCCCGCCGCCGCCGGCCACCGTCACCTGCTCACCGGCTCGAGCGTGCTGGTGATCGGGGCCGCCGTGCAGGGCCTCGGCGGCATGGTCTTCTCGCTGCTGGTGGCCCAGGGCGACACCAAGGCCGACTTCGGCGACGCCTCGGCGCTGTTCACCTCCGTCCTCTTCGTCACCTACCTGGCCGGCCTCGGCCTGCCCGTGGCCCTGGCCCGCTACGCCCCGGACCGCTCGGTGTCCAGCCACGTGGTGTTCGCGTGGGGCGCGGTGGCCACCGCCCTGGCGAGCGTGGTGGCCGCGGCGGGCTACCTGGGCATCGTCCACCCCAAGGCCGCCGGCGTGCTCTGGGACTGGAACCCCGTGGGCGGCTTCGTGCTCTTCGCCCTGATCGTGATGGGCTCGGCGTTCTCGCTCATCGTCGACGTGCGCTGCATGACGATGCGCCGCTGGAACCTGGTGCTGGCCCGCATCGTCCTGGTGGCGGTGGCCAAGGTGGTGCTGCTGCCCATCGGCCACGACTCGGTTCACCGCCCGCTGCTGCTGTTCGTGTTCCTCGGCGGGCCCGTGGCCGTGTCGGGCTTCGCCGGCCTGGCACTGGTGAACCGCATCACCGGCGGGCGCCACCAGCTGGCCCCCACGCCGCCCACCGCCCGCGCCGCCACGCGCTACTCGCTCATCAACTACCTCTCCACGCTCGCCTACCAGGCGCCCTACTTCGCCCTGCCGGTGATCGTGCTGGTCCACGTCGACAACGCCACCAACTCGAGCTTCTACGTGGCGTGGGGCATCGTGGCCATCGCCTTCTACGTGCCGTCGGCCATCGGCCAGGCGCTGCTCGCCGAGGGCGGCAAGGACGGCGCCCACGTGCGCAGCCAGATGCACCTGGCCATGGCCCTGGCCGTGGGCCTCATGGCCCTGGGCACGGTGGTGACGTTCCTCGGCAAGGGGATCGTGGTGGCGGCCTACGGCGACGACTACCGGGACTCGGCCCACATCCTCCCGGCCATGATGCTGGCCGGCATCCCGTGGGCCATGAGCTCGCTCTACCTCACCGAGGCGCGGGTGATGCACCGCCACGCGTCCACGGTGATCATCACCGCCACCCTCACCGCCGCCATCATCTTGCCGGCCCTGGTGCTGGTGCCGGGCGACGGGCCCGGCCACGGGCTCGACGGCGCCTCTCGGGCCTGGCTCGTGGGCAACGTGATCGCCGCCGCCGTGGCCACCGTGGTCACCGCCGTGGGCCGGCGCACCAGCGCCGGCCGCCTGGCCGCGGCCGAGCTCGACCCCTTGCTGCCGGTGAGCTGAGCCGCCTCAGCGGCAGGATGCGTCGGCGGCCCGATAGGTGGGCGTCGTGTCACCATTGGCGTAGGTGAGTTCCCATCGGTCGACCTCCGAGCTACTCACCAGCTCCTCCACAACCAGGGTCTCCTTGTCCGGCGGGAACGCTCCCCGACGGGCCTGGTACTCGGCCGCAGCCATCTTCAGGCTGCGCAGCTGGGTCTGGCAGTCGCTGGTGGCGGTCTGGTCCCGGATCCCGCTGGCGGCGCTGTAGGCGACAACCAGCAGCCCCACCACGAACACCACGACGAGCAGCAGCTCCGACAGCGTGAAGCCCTGCGCTCCTCGCCGTCGACTGCTGTTCCACACGCCCATGCCGCAGGTCCCCCGGCCACGCTCGCCCGTCGTCGGTACCGGAACCGACGGTACCGCACGCCCACGGTGACCTCCGCTCGGGGACCCACGCCGTCGGGCCACCCCGAGGTGCGCGGCCGCCGCCCCCCTCACCCGGGATCGATGGGGGTGCACAGATCGACCTGGCAGAGCTTGTCGGTGAGACGCTCCACCTCGGCACGGTCCCCTCGCTGGTTCGCGATCAGGCGCAGGCCGATCAACGACGACACCGACCACGGGTTGCGCTCGAGTGCCCGGTTGAACTCGGCGACGGCCCGATCCTGACGCTGCTCGAGCGTGCCACGACCGTAGGGCTGCTCGGCGTAGGCCTGGCGAACCCACCAGTACGCCCGGGAGGGCTCCATCTCGAGCGACCGGCGGTTGGTGTCGAGCACTTCCTGCTTGAGCTCCGGATCGGAGCTGTCGAGCGCGTGGACGGCCAGAGCCTCGGCCAGGAACCCCGTGATGATCGGGTCCGGGATGTAGACCGCCTCCGCTCGGCGCAACGGCTCGACCTCGGCGGTGTTCACCGCCGTGTCGAGCAGCGAGTCGACGTAGAGCAACGTCGCCCCCGCCACCAGACCGGCGGAGGCCAGCACGCCACCGACGACTCGCGCCGGCACGGTCCAGCGGTCACGGGCCCACGTGCCCGGGGCGATGCCAGGCTCCACCGGATCGGTCCAGGCCACGCCGAGCGCCACCATGGCCATGGGGCCGGTGCACACCGAGATGGGGTTGGTGAGCCAGCTCAGCGCCACGGCCCCGGCGAACCAGGCCATCGAGCCCCGAGCCCTCCGCACCGACACCACGAGGAAGCCGCTCAGCAGCACCACCCCGGGCACACCTGTGGTGACCAGCGTCTCCACGAACAGGTTGTGGGCGTCGTAGTACCAGCGATCCCTCCCCTCGGCTCGGACGAACGCCGCGGTGGTGCGCGGACCGACCGCTTGATCGAACCGCCCCGGACCCCAGCCAACGAGCGGTCGTTCGGCGGCGGCCGCAAGGCCCTTCTCCCACATGATCGCCCGGCTCTGGTAGCCGCCGCCCGACGACGTGTCCCCCAGCCGGGATGCCCCCGACTCCCCCGTCTGGAGCGGAATCGACAGCGCCAAACCCGCCACCAGCGCCATGGCCACCATGCCGACCCGGAACGCGCCCTGGCGACGGCTGTCGACGCGGCCCCGCTGAGCGACGACCGCTGCGGCCAACGCCCCCAACGAGCCCCCCACCAGCGCGGCACGCGTGCCGGTCAGGTTGACCGCGACCGACACGAGCAGCACCAGGAGCACGGCCAGACGTCCCCGGCGGGAGGACCCACCTGCGTAGTAGCCGAGCAGAGCGAGCACGCCCATGAGGGCGCCGCCGAGGAAGAGGCTGTTCGACATGAGCCCGTTGGCGCGCCCGTCCCGGAGGGAGAGATCCCCCGCCGGCTCGAACAGCGCCTCGAAGATCGCCGCGACCGCGTTCAGCAGGAGCCCGGCCACCAACACGTGCGGAACGAAGCGGCGACCCGGAGGCGAGAGGCGCCGCCCGAGGCCCCAAGCCGACACGTAGCCGGCAAGGAACAACCAGCCGATGTCCGAGCCGAAGGTACCCAGGAAGGCGAAGCGAGGCGACGGACTCGCCA
>JAHBSN010000193.1 GCA_019639095.1 Actinomycetota bacterium | reverse complement strand
CGGCCCGGCCGTGGGTCGACGTGGTGCTCCGACGGGGTCGCTCGATCGGCGGTGTCCGCCACCTCCGTCGGGCCGACGTGGAGGTGCGCATCCACACGTCGACGAACCTCACATCGAGCGATGTCGTGCACGACGGACCGATCCCCGTCACCAGCGTGGCCCGGACCCTGATGGACGTGGCCGCCCTGGTCCCGGCCGACCTGTCGCCGAAGGCGTTGCGCGAAGCGATCGACGTGGCCGTCGACCGAGGCCTTGCCACCGATCCCTGGCTCTGGTGGGTGCTCGCCCAGCGGCGGTGCCGGGGTCGCAACGGCGTCACCAACTTCGAGGAGGCGCTCGCCGCTCGTGCCGGACTCGGCCCCACCGAGAGCTGGCTCGAGCGGGAGGTGCTCCGGGTGCTCGACGCCGGCGGCCTTCCCCTACCGGTGACGCAGCAGGTGGTGCGGCGCAACGGTCGCTTCGCCGCCCGGGTGGACTTCCTGTACGAGCCCGAGCGGATCGTCCTCGAGGCGCTGGGCTACGCGTACCACCGCACCCCCGCCCAGATGGAGGCCGACACCCGCCGGGCCAACGACCTCCAACTGCTCGGGTTCGAGGTGTACCAGTTCACCGCCCGACAGGTGACCGGATCGCCCGCGTCGGTGGTGGCCACCGTGACCGAAGCGCTGCGTCGTTCCGAGTCCGTGGGCGGTCACATCTGACCGCTTCCAGCCTCAGCACGGATCGAGCGCTCGGCGTTGGTTCGGTGGGACCGTTCTGTCGCTGGGAGCGGTCATTGGTGACCGCTCCCAGCCTCAGAACAGAACAGCGTCAGGCTCGGGGGAGGGTCAGGGTGCGGTCGGCCAGGATCGTGCGCAGGATCTGGGTGGTGCCGCCCATCAGGGTGTAGGCGGGGGCGTAGACCGCGTTGCGGGCCACCCGCTCGGCGAGGTGATCGGTGCCGGCCAGCATCCCGGCCGCTCCGGCCGCTCCGGCCGCTGGGCCCGCCGACTCCTCCGTCGACTCGTCGGGCCAGGCCTGGGCGGCCGGGCCCAGCACCCGCGTGCAGAACGCCGCCACCCGCTGCTCGTGCTCGGTGCAGAACGTCTTGGTGGCGGCCGAGAACGACGGCGGGGCCTGGCCCAGCACCTCGCGGAGCACGAGCAACCGACCCAGGCGGTACCCCGACTCGAGGGCCGCCACCTCCTGGCGCACCCGAGGGTCGTCGGTGCGGGTGAAGGGCCGGCAGTCCCGGTAGAGGCGGTGGTTGCTCACCAGCCGGTCGATGCCGCCGCGCTCGTGCTCCATCTGCCGCATGATCTGGCGGAACGACCCGTTGGGCGTGCCCACCAGGTGGTGGCCGGGCACCCGAACGCCATCGAAGCGGACCTCGCAGAAGTGGCGACCGCCGCTCTGGTCGGCGATCGGGCGGATCTCCACGCCGGGGGCGCGCAGGTCGACCACCAGCTCGGACAGCCCGGCGTGGGGCGGGGCATCCGGGTCGGTGCGGGCCACGAGGTAGCACCAGTCGGCCAGGGCGGCGCCACTGGTCCACACCTTCGCCCCCGACACCACCCAGCCTCCCGAGCCGTCGGGCTCGGCTCGGGTGCGGAGGGAGGCGACGTCGGACCCGGCGTCGGGCTCGCTCATGCCGATGCACCACACCGCGGTGCCGGCGAGGATGCCGGGCAGCCACCGCGCCTGCTGCTCCTCGGTGCCGAACTGGAGGAGGGTCGGCCCGATCTGGCGGTCGGCGAAGTAGGCCGACGCGAGCGGGGCGCCCTCGCCGATCAGGGCCTCGAACACCACGAACCGCTCGAGCGCGGAACGACCCCCACCGCCGGCCGAGACCGGCCATGTCATCCCGAGCCACCCCCGCTCGGCGAGCTCGAGCGCGAACGTCGGGTCGTGGCCCACGAGCCAGCCGTCCTCGCGGGTCCGCTCCCGTCGGGCCGCTCCCGCCCGGCCCACCTCACGGGCTTCGGCGGCGAGCGCCGGCAGGTGGTCGGGGAGGTCGAAGTCCATGGCCCGACCATCGTGGCACCCGACACCGGGCCCGGGACCCGCCGGTAGGGTCGGCGCCATGCGTGCGGTCGTGCTCACCAGCTACGGGGACCCCGAGGTCCTCACCCTCACCGAGGTCCCCGATCCCGAGGCGGGCCCCGAGGACGTGGTCGTGGAGGTGGTGGCCACGGCGCTCAACCGGGCCGACCTCCTCCAGCGCCGCGGCTTCTACCCCGAGCCGGGACCCAAGCGGGCCCACGAGATCCCGGGCATGGAGCTGTCGGGTCGGGTGGCCACCGTGGGGTCTCGCGTCCAGCGGTGGTCGCCGGGCGACGAGGTGATGGCCATCGTCACGGGTGGCGCGTACGCCGAACGGGTGGTGGTCCACGAGCGCCAGCTCATGGCCGTGCCCCGAGGGGTGGCGGTGGCCGACGCCGCCGCGCTCCCCGAGGTCGGCATCACCGCCCACGACGCGCTCGTGGTCCAGGGTGGGCTCCGCTCCGGCGGCTGGGCGCTCGTGCACGCGGGTGCCTCGGGCGTCGGGTCGATGGCGATCCAGATTGCTCGGGCGGTGGGCGCCCGCACGGTCACCACCACCTCCGCCGGCAAGGTGGCGGCGGTTCGGGCGCTCGGCGCCGACGTCGTGGTCGACTACGGCGCCGAGGACTTCGTGGCGGCCGTCGCCGAGGCCACCGGCGGTCGGGGGGTCGACGTGGTGCTCGACGTGGTGGGCGGCGACTACCTGGCCCGCAACGTGGCCGCGCTGCGCGTCGGCGGCACGATCGTGCAGGTGGGCGTCATGGGCGGCGGCAAGGCCACCATCGACCTGGGCGCGCTCCTGCCCAAGCGCGCCCACCTGGTGGGCACGGTGCTGCGGCCCCGCCCGCTCGAGGAGAAGGCGGCCGCCAGCATCCGGTTCGCGCAGGAGGTGGTGCCGGCCATCGAGGCGGGGACGATCGTGCCCGTGATCGACCGACGATTCCCGATCGCCGAGATCGCCGACGCCCACCGCCACCTGGAGGCGAACGCCAACGTCGGCAAGGTCCTCATCGACCTCTGACGGGTCCGGTCAGAACGCCGCGCCGCGCCGCAGGGCGATGTCGACCCGATCGAGCTCGGCGCGGCGGCGCACCGACGGAAGCCGCGCGAGCACCAGGGCGGCCAGGAACCCGGCCACCATGCCGGCCACGTGGGCCTCCCAGGCCACCTCGTTGTCGGGGGTGAGGAACTGGGTGACGAAGAACAGCACGAGCACCACGGCGGCCGGGACGTAGACGACCTGGAATGCGGCGGTGGCGATGGCGGTGAGGATGCGGCCCCGGGGGAACAGCACGAGGTATGCGCCCATCACCGCGGCGATGGCGCCCGACGCGCCGATGAGCGGCACGGCGGCGTGGGCGTTGACCGCGGCGTAGCCGAGCGTGGCCGCCACCCCGCCCAGGAGGTACAGGGCCAGGTAGCGCACCGGTCCGAGGCGGTCCTCGACGTTGTTGCCGAACACCCACAGGAAGAGCATGTTGCCGGCCAGGTGGGCGGTGCTCCCGTGCAGGAACATGCAGGTGAGCAGGGCCAGGTACACCGACTTGTTCGCGGGCAGCGGATCGCCGAGGCCGTCGTCGCACTGCTGCGGGCGCTCCGCCAGCGGTTCGCCGGCGTGGAGCTCGCACGACACCGCGCCCCACCGCAGGGCGAACTCGGTGGCCTGAACGGCCCGGGTGGTCTCGGCGGCGGTGTAGTCCTCGGGTGGGTTCTGGAACGCCGAGGGCTGGACGAACAGGAACACCACGACGTTGATCGCGAACAGGGCGAGGGTGACCCACGGGAATCGGCGCGGCGCGAGGTCGTCTCGAAGGGGGAGGGCCACGGCTCAGACCGCCCGACCGAGTCGCATCTGCATGGCCCGCTGGCGCTGGACCTCGGGGTCCAGCGTGGGGTCGCCCACCACGACGGTGCCGCCGGCCAGGTCGTGCAGGGAGCGGGCGCTGTCGCCCCAGCGGACCATGGCCATCGACGCCGCCAGCACCGGCCAGAGCAACGGCACGTAGAGCGTGAGGGCGAGGACCACGGCCCGGGCGAGCGAGCGGCCCACCGACGGCGGTCCGCCGGTGCGGCGGGATCGGACCACCAGGCCCGCCATCTGGTGGCCGGCGGTGGTGCCCGACCGGTGGATCCGGATCGTCTCGTCGGCCACGAACACCACGATCCACACCACCGAGGTGACGAGCACGAACGTGGCGGTGGAGACGGGCAGGGTGGGCGCCAGCGCGAGCAGGCCGACGGCGGCGGCGAGGAGCGGCGCATCGACGATCCGGCGCAGCCGGGCGCGCATGCGCACGTCGAGGTCACCGGCGCGTCCCAGGGGGGTGACGCGAGGCGGCCGGGCACCATCGGCGTAGCCGGGCAGGTCGTGGGAGGCGATGGGGAGCGGCGCTCGCTTGTGCACCACGAAGGTGTCGGCGGCCCGGTCGGCGATGCCGCGCCCGAGGGTGTCGGTGAGCGAGGACACGAGCCACACGACCCACCCCACCAGCAGCGCGACGGCGAGGCCGGCGTTCACCGCGGCCCGCTTGAACGCCGCCTTGGGCTCGGGGTTGCCGACGCCGTCGATCGACACCACGCGCAGGCCGACGGCCGCCTTGCCCGGCGTGGTGCCCAGCACCTGCACGAACAGGCCCTCGTAGAGGGTGATGACCAGCCAGGCCACCGCCAGGCCGGCCATGGGGCGGTCGCCGTCACCCACCAGCGCGAGGGCCACCACCACCAGGATCAGCTCCACCACGGCGTCGATGAGCCGCGCGCCGATGCGCTGGCCGCGTGGTGCCTCGGGGCCCCGGGGCGGGGGCACCCACGCCACCGGCCCCCAGCCCGCGCCACCGGGAGGCGTCCACGGCGGTGGGGCCCAGGTGGGCTGCCCCCAGCCGGCGACCGGGACCGTGCCGTGGCCCCACGCCCCACCCGAGGGCGGTGGGCGATGCGGTGGCGGCGGGGGCGGGGGGAGCGAGCTCAGCGGTTGTCGATGTCCACGTAGTCGCGCTCGCCGGGGCCGGTGTAGAGCTGGCGAGGCCGGGCGATCTTCTGGTCCTGCTCCAGCAGCTCCTTCCAGTGGGCGAGCCAGCCGGCGGTGCGGGGGATGGCGAAGAGCACGGTGAACATCTCCATGGGGAAGCCCATCGCCTGGTAGATGAGGCCCGAGTAGAAGTCGACGTTGGGGTAGAGCTTGCGGCTGATGAAGTAGTCGTCGGCCAGCGCCACCTCCTCGAGCTTGAGGGCGATGCCGAGAGCGGGTTCATGCCGGTGACGGCGAAGACGTCGTAGGCGATGCGCTTGATGATCGTGGCCCGGGGGTCGAAGTTCTTGTACACCCGGTGGCCGAAGCCCTGGAGCCGGCCCTTGCCCTCCTTCACCGCCTTCACGTACGCCTCGACGTGGTCCACCGAGCCGATCTCGTTGAGCATCTTGATGACGGCCTCGTTGGCGCCGCCGTGGCGGGGGCCGTAGAGGGCGGCGGTGGCGGCGGCGGTGGCCGAGTACGGGTCGGAGTGCGACGAGCCGGCCACCCGCATGGCGGTGGTGCCGCAGTTCTGCTCGTGGTCCGCGTGGAGGATGAACAGCACGTCGAGGGCCCGGGAGAGCACGGGGTCGGCCTGGTACTCGGGCTCGGCGATCTTCCACATCATCGAGAGGAAGTTCGACGCGAAGTCGAGCCGGTTGTCGGGGTAGACGAAGGGCATGCCGACGCTGAAGCGGTGGGCCCCGGCGGCCAGGGTGGGCATCTTGGCGATGAGGCGCACGATCTGCTTGTTGCGCACCTCCTCGTCGCCGATCTGCTTGCTCTCCGGGTAGAAGGTGGACAGGGCGGCCACGGCCGACACGAGCATCCCCATGGGGTGGGCGTCGTGGTGGAAGCCCTCCATGAAGCGCTTGCGCACGTTCTCGTGGATGAACGTGTGGTAGGTGATCTCGTGCTTCCACGCCGCGTACTGCTCGGGGGTGGGGAGCTCGCCGTAGATGAGGAGGTAGGCCACCTCGAGGTAGGTGGACTTCTCGGCCAGCTGCTCGATCGGGTAGCCGCGGTAGCGCAGGATCCCCGCCTCGCCGTCGAGCTCGGTGATGGCAGAGGCGGTGGCGGCGGTCTGGGTGAACCCCGGGTCGCTGAACCAGATGTTGCCCAGGAGCTTCTTCCAGGCTCCGGCGTCGACGCCCCCGTCGACGATGGGGATCTCGATGGACTCCCCGCTGCGGTTGTCCGTGATGGTCACACTCTCAGGCACGTGTCGTTCCCTACCTCGTCGTCCGGTGTGGGGGCGGCCAAGTCGTCACCGGGGATCGCCGGCGCCCTCGCAACGTTGGATCGTACCGGCCCCGCGCGGGTGCAGCGCACCCCGGCCGGCCCGCCGCGGCCGCCCGGCGACGACCTTCACGCTCCCGAAACGCCCCGGCCACCTCCGGCGGCCCGCGTGGCGGGGAGCCGCAGGCCCCGATGGTCGGGGACGTCGTCCGCCACCACGGCGCGGATCAGCTCCACCACGGCCTGCGCGGGCGACGAGAGCCGGCCGCGCCGGGGCAGGGCCAGGCCCACCGCCCGCGGGGTGGTGCCCCCGAGCGGGATCGTGTGGCCGGCACCGTCGCTCCAGTCGACGATGGCGCTGGCGGGGAGGATGGCGGCGCCGAAGCCCTGGTGGGCCAGCGACGCGAGCAGCCGCATGCCGTCGACCTCGGCCTGGGCCACCAGCGAGACGCCGGCGCGGGCGGCGTCGGCGTCGAGGTCGTCGCGGAAGCCGGTGCCGGGTGGCTCCAGCAGCAGCGGGACCTCGGCCAGGTCGCCGAGCGAGAGCCCGCTCCGCCCGGCCAGCGGGTGCCCGGTGGGCGCCAGCACCACGTGCTCCTCCTCGAACAGGGGCTCCACGTCGGTGTCGGGATCCACCACGGGCAGGTTCACCACCGCAACGTCGAGGCCCCCGCTGGCCAGCCGGGGCACGAGCGAGGTCGTGGTGGCGTCGATGCTGACCAGGCGCACCCGGGGAAGGTCCTCGGCCATGCGGGTGAGCAGGGCGGGCACGAGCCAGCGGCCGGTGGTGCCGATGACGCCCAGGCGCACCTGGCCCGAGACCTCGCCGAGGGAGGACGAGACGTCGGCGCTCAGCGCGTCGAGCTCGGCCTGGACCCGGCGCGCCCGGGAGACCACCAGCTCACCGGCTTCGGTGAGCCGCCCGGTGGAGCGCTCCACGAGCGTGGCGCCCAGCTCGCGCTCGAGCCGCGCGACGTGGGTGGAGATGTTCGACTGCACCGTGTGCAGGGCCCGGGCCGCAGCGGAGAAGCTGTGGTGGTCGGCCACGGCGGTGAGGGCGGCGAGCTGGCGGAGGTCCATCGCTGGCCATGATGCCAGGTATCGGTAACAACTGTTGGACAGATTGGTGGGGCGAGCGCATCCTGAAGTCACAAGACCGCCGAGGCAACCGGCCCCCCTCCGGGCCTCGAGCGACGGGTCGAGCGGTTCCCCTGCCGCTCAGACCGTTAGGAGGACCGGCCGTTGCGGCC
>JAHBSN010000192.1 GCA_019639095.1 Actinomycetota bacterium | reverse complement strand
GGGCCGGGTTCACCGGCGTCGTGAGCGTCAGCCGGCCCGATGAACGGGTCGGCAAGGGGAAGATCGCCAACCAGATCCCCGCGCCCGGAGCGACCCTTGCTCGCGGCGGCCAGGTGCAGCTGGCGCTGTCGCTCGGACCCGACGACCGCCCGGTTCCGAACGTGGTGGGCTACCCCGTCGCCGGCGCCCTCACGTTGTTGGAGCGAGCAGGTATGGGCTTCACCGCCCAGGTCGAGCCGTCCGACCAGCCGAGCGGCACCGTGCTGCGCACCCAGCCGTCCGCCGGAGAGAAGCGCCCCAAGGGCACCACCGTGCTCCTCGTGCTCGCGAGCGGTCCGGCCCCCGTGTGGGACCCCGACCTATTGGCCGCGCTGGCACCTCGGGAGGACTCGTGGCTCCAGGGCCTCACCGGAGGGGAGCAGGCGGCGGCTCCGGCCCAGACCAACCCCGTCGGCCCCGCCGCTTCAGGGCGTCCCACGGTCACGCTGCCGCCACGACCGGCGTCTCCGCCGACCACGCGACCACCGAGCTCTCCACCGACGACCCGACCGCCGAGCCCCCCCACCACCCGACCGCCGAGCCCCCAGCCGAGTGGGCCGATCTGCTACACGTACCCGCCGGTCGACTACTGGGACGCGCAGCACCAGATGTGGATGCAGGAACCAGGGTCGACCATCTGCGCCTGAGGGGCACGTGTTGACGGGTGGACGTGACCTGGTGGTGCTCGGCACCGCCAGCCAGGCCCCCACGCGCACCCGGAACCACAACGGCTACCTGTTCCGCTGGGACCACGAGGGCCTGCTGTTCGACCCGGGCGAGGGCACCCAGCGCCAGTTCACCCACGCCGGCGTCTCGCCGGGCCGCATCTCGCGCATCTTCCTCACCCACCTCCACGGCGACCACTGCCTGGGCCTGCCGGGCGTGCTGCAGCGCCTCGCCCTCGACGGCAAGGAGGACGAGGTCCCCGTGGCCTTCCCCGCCAGCGGCCTGCCGTACGTCGAGCGCCTCTGCGACGCCACGATCGGTCGCCGACCCCCCGTGGCCCTGCTGCCCGTGGACGAGGTCGGCGCTGTGGTGGTCGACGGCCCGCTCCGCATCAGCGCCCTCCCCCTCGCCCACCGCGTCCCGGCCCTCGGCTGGCGGATGGAGGAGCCGGCCTCCACGCACCTGATCCCGGAGCGGCTGGCCGCTGCGGGGGTGCGGGGACCCGATGCCGGGCGCCTGCTGGCCGATGGGTCGGTGGTGGTCGACGGTCGCCGGGTGGAGCTCGCCGAGGTGGGCGAGACCCGGCCCGGCCGCTCGGCGGCGGTCGTGATGGACACCGCCGCGTGCGACAACGCGGTGCGCCTCGCCGAGGGGGTGGACGTGCTGCTGTGCGAGGCCACGTTCCTCGAGCAGGAGTCGTTCCTGGCCCGCGACTACGGCCACCTCACCGCGCGCGAGGCGGCCACGATCGCCCGCGAGGCCGG
The DNA here is from genome assembly GCA_019639095.1 of Actinomycetota bacterium. Taxonomy (GTDB): domain Bacteria; phylum Actinomycetota; class Acidimicrobiia; order Acidimicrobiales; family Iamiaceae; genus Aquihabitans. The sequence goes on along the minus strand of JAHBSN010000192.1, from coordinate 6,147 downwards.
CGCCCGCCTCCTGGTGCTCACCCACTTCTCCGCCCGCTACCCCGACCTCGACGGCCACCGCCGAGAGGCCGAGGCGATCTTCCCGGACGTGGTCGTGGCGACCGACCTCCAGATCGTGCCGTTCCCCCCTCGGGCGGGAGGCGGTCCGGTACCGTCCGGGCCGTGACCGGATCGGGCGACGCCACCGACCAGCCGCGCTGGACCGGCACCGACGCCGAGCGCACGCAGTACGAGCCGTGGGACGCGGCCTACGCCTCCGAGCCGGCGCCGGACCAGGTGGAGCGCCTCGCCCGGCTGGGCGAGCGCCCCGGCTACCACCTCCACCCGCGGTGCTACGTGGCGCCCACCGCCCACGTGGTGGCCGAGCGGCTGCGCGTGGGCGAGCACACCACCATCGCCGCCGGCTGCGTCCTCCGCGGCGACGTCGAGATCGGCGCCCACTCGAGCATCAACGCCGGCGCGTCCACCATCGGCCGGGTGCGGATCGGGAACCTCGTCCGCATCGCCACCTACGCCGTGCTGGTGGGCGAGAACCACGGGATCGACGACCTCGAGCTGCCCATCGCCGCCCAGCCGCTGCGCACCGAGGGCGTGGTGATCGAGGACGACGTGTGGATCGGCGCCAACGCCACCGTCGTCGACGGCGTCACGGTGGGGGCCCACGCCGTGGTGGCGGCCGGCGCCGTGGTCACCCACGACGTCGAGCCCTGGACCGTGGTGGCGGGCGTGCCGGCGCGACCGATCAAGGACCGCCGGGACCAGGCCCCGGGCGCGGCACGCCGGAGCCCCACCCGAGGCGTCCTCGAGCGCTTCAACGCCACCGTCCGCTCGCAGTGGCCCGACGTGCTGGCGCGGTGCGAGTCGGACCGTGCCGGTGAGCGCACCTACGTCGACACCCCGGGCGCGCCGTGGGGTCCGCGGGCGCTCAACGACGCCGTGGAGATCGCCGGGGCGTTCGGGGCCGTGCCCGCGGTGGCCGGACGGGACGAGCTGGTGGCCCGCATCCAGGCCCAGCAGGACCCGGCCACGGGCCTGTTCGTCGATCCGACGCTCGGCCCGCCCGAGCACCCGCTGCGCCCGTCGAGCCGGGAGTGGGACCTGTACGGGCTGCTGTCGTGCGGCTACGCCCTCGAGGTCCTGGGCGCCGGGCCGGCCCACCCGGTGCACGTGATCGAGGCGTGCTCGGCCGCCGAGCTCGAGGACCTGCTCGACGGGCTCGACTGGGGCCTGCTGGCGTGGCCCTCGGGCTCCTGGATCGACGGCTTCGCCACCGGCGTCCACCTCAACCGCCGCCACCACGGCTCCCCGAACGACCACCCGATGCTGTGGGGCTGGCTCGCCACCCACGTCGACCCGCGCACGGGGATGTGGGGCTCGCGCCTCGAACCGGTGGGCGACTGGGACTTCCGCTGGCTCATGGCGGTGAACGGCTGGTACCGGATGGTGCGCGGCACCTACGCCCAGTTCGGGGTGCCGCTCCCCCACCCCGAGGCCGCGCTCGACACGGTGCTCGCCCACGGCCGCGACTACGGCTGGTTCACCGACGAGGAGCGCAACGCCTGCAACGTCCTCGACGTGATCCACCCCCTGTGGCTGCTGCACCGCCAGTGCGGCGCCCGGCGGAGCGAGGTGCGGGACGTGGCGGCGAGGATCCTGGCCGAGGCGACCGCCGACTGGGTGGACGGCGCCGGGATGCCGTGGGAGGTGGGGCGGGACCAGCCCGGCCTCCAGGGCACCGAGATGTGGCTGTCGATCGCGTACCTGGCCGCCGACCTGCTGGACGAGTCCGATGGCCTCTCCTGGGAGCCCCGGGGCGTCCACCGCCTCGCGCCCGAGCACCACCTCGGCGCCGGCGCGCCGCGAGCCTGAGCGACCTCAGGAACCGGCGAGCGACCGGAAGGGCCGGGCCGCCTCCAGCTCGAGGGCGAGGCGCAGCAACAGGCCGTCGTGGCCCACCGGCGCGCTGAACATCATGCCGATGGGCAGGTTGGTCGCCTCGTCGTGGCCGAGCGGCAGGCTGATGGCCGGGGCGCCCGTGGCGTTGGCGAGCGGCGTGAACCCGACCCACTGCTCCACCCGTGGGAACAGCACGTCGACGTGCAGGTGGGTCCCGAGGTGGCCGAGCTCGGGCGGCAGGTGGACGAGCGTCGGGCTCAGCACGACGTCGAGCCGGAGGTCGTCGAACTGGGCCTGGTAGGCGAGGTTCGACCGGCGGAGGCGGGCCACCACCCCCGGCGTGGTGGCGATCTTCGAGCGGAACCGGTCGGCCAGGCCCCGGGTGAGCAGGGTGAGCTTCCGGGCGTCGAAGCTGCGGTCGAAGAGCAGCCGCCCACCGATGGTGACCGACCACGCGAGCATCGACCAGTAGTGGATGAAGTCCTCGGCGAACCGCTCGTCCACCGGCGCCGCCACGGGCACCACCTCGTGGCCGAGCGCCTCGAGCAGGGCCACGGCGTCGTCGAAGGCCCGGCGCGTCGGCTCGTCGGCCGCCACGCCCGTGGGCGAGTCGATCAGGGCGCCGATGCGGAGCCGCCGCTCCACCGGCCGGGTCACGTCGCCCAGCGGGAGCAGGTGCTTCGAGCGGTAGCGGCGCTCGGCCTCGGCGAAGTAGGTTGCGGTGTCGCGCACCGTCCGGGTGAGCACGCCGTCCACCACGATCCGCACCGGCAGCAACCGATCGTGGGGGTCGGGCAGGAGGCGGCCGCGGCTCGACTTGAGCCCCACGAGGCCGTTGCACGATGCGGACAGGCGGATGGATCCGCCGCCGTCCTGGCCGTGGGCGAGCGGCACGACGCCGGCGGCCACCAGGACGGCGGCGCCGCCGGAGGAGCCGCCCGGCGAGCGGTCGAGGTTCCACGGGTTGCGGGTGGGATCGTCGTCGGGGAACTCGGTGGACGGCGTGAACCCGAACTCGGGCAGCGTGCTCTTGCCGAGGCCCACCGCGCCCATGTCGAACAGCTGCTGGGCGATGCCGAAGGTCCGCGTGGCCGGGCGGGCGCCCGCGAACGCCGCCGACCCGTTGCGGGTGGGCAGCCCGGCCACGTCGGTCATGTCCTTGATGAACGTGGGCACGCCGGCGAGGGGGCCGTCGGCCACGGCTCGGGCGCGCCGGGGGGCTCGCTCGTAGTCGTCGAACGCAACCGCCGCCACGAGCGGGTCGATGGCGCGGGCCCGGGCGATGGCGGCCCGCACCACCTCCTCGGCCGACACCTCGCCGCTGCGCACCGCGGCGGCGGTGGCCACGGCGTCGAGGCCGGCGAGGTCGTCTCCGAAGGCGTGGGCGGTGGCCATGGGGTGGTGCTCCTGGTCGGCGGCCGGCGCTCCCGGCGGCGGCCCGTTCCTAGTCGACGCGGCGCGCCGCCCGTCCACCCCGCGCACCGGTAGCGTCCTCGCCCGTGGCCCACCCCGCCTCGACCCTCGAGCCGCCCGCGGCCACCCCGGCGCCGTCGGGCGCGCCGGCGCACTACCGGCCCCACCTCGACGGGCTCCGGGTGGTGGCGGTGTACCTCGTGGTGCTGTACCACGCCGGCATCGGCCGGTTCTCGGGCGGGTTCGTGGGCGTCGACGTGTTCTTCGTGGTGTCGGGCTACCTCGTGACCCAGCTGCTGCTCCGGGACCTGGGCGATGGAGGTGGCATCGACCTCCGCCGCTTCTACGCCCGGCGGGTGCGGCGCCTCCTGCCGGCGGCGGCGGTGGTGCTGGTGACCACCGCCGTGGTCTTCACCGTGGTGGGCTCGCCGGCCGAGTGGCGCGACGCCGAGGACGCCATGCGGGCGGCGGCGCTGTACGTGTCGAACTGGTTCTTCCTGGCGCGCGCCACCGACTACTTCGCCGCCGACATCGCCACCAACCCGGTGCTGCACTTCTGGTCGTTGGCGGTCGAGGAGCAGTTCTACATCGCCTGGCCGCTGGTCCTGCTCGGGCTGCACCGGCTCGCCCGCGCCACGGGCCGACCGCAGCGCGTGCTCCAGGCGGTGGTGGCGCTCGCCGGGGCGGCGTCGCTGCTGGCGGCGCTCCGCCTGAGCGAGCACCACCTCGACCGCGCGTACTTCGGCACCGACACGCGGGCGTACCAGCTGCTCGCCGGCGCCCTCCTCGCCCTCACGCCCGGGATCGTCGCCCGCCTCCGCCGCGTGGGACCGAGCTGGCTGGTGCCGGCCGGGTCGGTGGTGGCCCTCGCCGGCCTCGGCCTGGCCGCCACGTCCTGGGTGGACCTCGCGCCGATCCAGCGCGGCGCGGTGGTGACGGCCCTCGCCGTGGCCGCGCTGGCCACGCTCGACGCGGCGCCCACGGGCATCGCCGGCCGCATCCTCTCGCTGCCGCCGGTGGTCTACCTCGGCCGCATCTCCTACGGGACCTACCTCTGGCACTGGCTGGTGGTGGTCGTGCTGGCGCGCGAGACCGAGCTCGGCCACCGCGGCACGCTCGCCGTCACCGCCGTGGTGGCCACCGGGCTGGCGTCGCTCAGCTTCCAGCTCCTGGAGCATCCCGTGCGCAGCTGGACCCCGCTCGACCGCCAGCGCGTCCCGGTGATCGCCGGCGGCCTCGCCCTCAGCCTGGTGGTGGGCCTCGTGGCGGTGCCCGCGGTGTTCGACCGGGCCGAACCGCCCCGGGCCACCGAGCGCGCCGCCGGCGACGACCGGCCCGCCGCCACCTCCGGGTCCGACGCGCCCCTCGACTGGGAGGCGGCGCAGAAGGACGTGGTCGACCTGCCCGTGTGCACGGGCGACAGCCTCGACACGTGCACCGTGGTGCGCGGCGACGGACCCAAGGTGCTGCTCGTCGGCGACAGCCACGCCCGGATGTACCGATCGATGCTCGAGCCCATCGCGAAGCGCCGGGGCCTGGAGCTGTCGATCGCCGCCATGCCCACCTGCGGGTGGATCCACGGCGCGTGGTCGGCGATGTCGGCTCCGGACTGCAAGAAGGCGCAGGAGCAGTGGTACGGCCCGATCATGGAGGGCATCGACCCCGACATCGTGGTCCTCGCCCACCGGGTGCTCGACGCGCCCGGCAGCCCCACCGTGCTCGTGGGCGAGGGCACCCCGTTCCTGAAGACCGGCACCCCGGAGTTCGACGAGCTGGTGGAGGCACGTACGCGGGCCACGGTGGCGGAGCTGCGCGCCGAGGGCCGCAAGGTGGTGATCATCGAGCCGATCCCCCAGCCGCGCGACGACGAGGAGGATCCGCTGGTGTGCCTCTCACGAGGCGAGGGCGTCGACCCGTGCCGCTTCGTGGCGTCCCCGAGCACGTTCACCGAGGAGCGCCTCGACCGCCGGCTCGACGCCGAGGACGACGACGTCTGGTCGCTCGACATCGATCGGCTGGCCTGCCCCTACCTGCCCATCTGCGACCCCGTGGTCGACGGCCGGATCGTCCGCCGCGACAACACGCACCTCACCACGGTCTACGCGTCGTCCCTCGCCGACCCCTTCGAGGACCTCCTGGTCTCGGCCGGCATCCTCGGCTGAGGGCTACGACCGCCGGCGGCGCGTCGCGTAGGCACCGCTGTTGGAGTAGTTGCCCAGGTCCAGCAGGAACCCGAACACCACGAAGAACCACCCCAGTCCGCTCACGTGGCGAACCGGCGCCCAGGCCAGCACGTAGAAGAACGTGGTGAAGGGCAGGAAGAAGAACCCGGCGAGGCTCAGGGCCCAGTTGTCGATGGCCTGGGAGATCCGGTCGGAGAAGATCGCCATCAGGACCAGGGCGAAGCGTGGCGCGAACGCCCCGATGAGGACGATGAAGCACATGCGGGCGACGCTACGTCAGCGCTCGGCGGCCTGCTTCGGCTGGGGTCGACACCGCGTTCGCCGTATACCCTCGGGGGTATGACGGACGAGGCTCCCTCCCCGGTGGTCGAGGTCTTCGCCGACCTCGGCTGCCCCTTCACCCACGTCGGCCTGCGCCGCTTCGTGGAGCGCCGGGCCGAACGAGGCCGAGGCGACGTCCACCTCCTGGTGCGCTCCTGGCCGCTCGAGGTCGTCAACGGCACGCCGCTCGACGCCGACTTCATCGCCGAGGAGGTGGACGACATCCGCGCCGCGGTGGCGCCGGACCTCTTCACCGGGTTCGCGGCCACGGCCTTCCCCGCCTCCTCGATCCCCGGCCTGGCCCTCGCGGCCGCCGCCTACCGCGTGGGCACGG
>JAHBSN010000191.1 GCA_019639095.1 Actinomycetota bacterium | reverse complement strand
CCCTCGGGCCGCGCGACGACGAGGTCCCCAGCGCCGCCCCGCCCCCCTTCACGCCCTCGTTCGAGGACGAGGAGCGGCGCGGCTGGCGCTTCGGCAAGCGCCGCTGACCCCCACTCCCGTCGGTCGGGCGCCGCAGAAGGGTCCTTGACCCTCCCAGGTGCCTGCCGTACGCTCCGGCACCCTTCGTGCCTGGGAAAGGAACGCCATGGCCAAGGCCACCCCTGCGAAGAAGGCGCCCGCCAAGAAGGCGGCGCCGGCCAAGAAGGCCCCGGCCGCCAAGAAGGCTCCCGCCGCCAAGAAGAGCGTGCCGGCCAAGGCCACGGCCACCAAGGCCCCCGCCAAGAAGGCCGCGTCGGCCAACAAGGCGGTGGCCAAGAAGGCGGCACCCGCCAAGAAGGCGCCCGCCAAGAAGGCCCTCGCAGCCACGAAGGCCCCCGCCAAGAAGGCCCCGGCCAAGAAGGCGCCCGCGGCGAAGAAGGCCGCACCCAAGAAGTCGCCGTTCACCGAGAAGTGGCTCGCCAAGCAGCAGGAGGCCCTGCTCGAGGAGCGGGCCACCTACGTCCGCCAGGCTGAGAGCCTCCAGGCCGAGGCCGACGCGCTGGTGGCCGACTTCGAGTCCGGTGACGCCCAGTTCGACGAGGACGGCGGCGAGGGCGACACGCTGAGCAGCGAGCGCGAGCGAGACCTCGTCCTGTCGGCCCAGGCCCGGGAGGCGGTTTCCGAGATCGACCACGCCCTGGCCAAGTTCGCCCTCGGCACCTACGGGATCTGCGAGGCGTCGGGCGATCCCATCCCGAAGGAGCGCCTCGAGGCCATCCCGTGGGCCCGGGTGCAGGTCGCCTACAAGACGGGTGGCTTCGGCCACCGGTGAACGGACCCACGGTGGACGACCCCGTCCCCGACGCCGCCGACGCCTCCGCCGACGCCCACGCCCACGCCCCGTCGGGCGAGGCCACGGTCCCCGATCCACCTCGCCAGCTGCGGCTCGTCGCCGCCGTGGGCGTGGTCGTGGTGATCCTCGACCAGCTCACCAAGACCTGGGCCCTGCGGGCGTTGGCCGACGGGCCCATCGAGTCCATCGGCTCCCTGCAGTTCCAGCTGCTCTACAACACCGGTGCCGCGTTCAGCATGGGCAGCGGCAAGGGCCTCGGGCCGTGGGTGTCGCTGCTCGCCATCGTCGTGGTGGTCGGGCTGTCGCTCGGCTACACCAGCCGCTTCCGATTGGGGGCCGTGGCCGCCGGGCTGATCGCCGGCGGGGCCATCGGCAACCTGATCGACCGGGCCTTCCGGGGCGACGCCGGGTTCCTGCACGGTGCCGTGGTCGACTTCATCGACCTCCAGTGGTGGCCCGTGTTCAACGTGGCCGACGCCTCCATCGTGGTGGGCGCCGGCCTGCTGGTGCTGGCCAGCCTGCGCTCGCCCTCCCGATGACGGGGCGGGGCTCGTGACCGAGGTCGCCGAAGAGGTCCCGGCGGCGCTCGACGGGCAGCGGATCGACCGGGTGGTGGCCATGCTCACGGGGCTGAGCCGCACCGAGGCGGCCGAGCTGGTGAAGGCGGGTGGGGTCGAGGTCGACGGCAAGGTGGCCACCCGGGGGGCCGATCGGCTCCACGAGGGCCAGCGGCTCCGCCTCGACGCGCCCGAGCCGGCGGCGGCGGCCCGGCCCGACCCCGATCCGTCCGTGGACGTGCCGGTGGTGCACGTCGACGAGCACGTGATCGTGGTCGACAAGCCGGCCGACCTCGTGGTGCACCCCGGCGCCGGCCACGTCGACGGCACGCTGGTGGGCGGGCTGCTGGCCCGGTTCCCGGAGCTGGGGGAGGTGGGCGACCCGACCCGGCCCGGCATCGTCCACCGCCTGGACCGGGGCACGTCGGGCCTGCTGGTGGTGGCCCGAACGCCGCTGGCCTACGAGTCGCTCGTGGGGCAGCTGGCCGCCCGCACCGTGGCCCGCCAGTACCGGACGCTCGTGTGGGGCCACCCCGACTCGGCGCGTGGCGTGGTCGACGCACCCATCGGCCGCTCGCCCAAGCACCCCACCAAGATGGCGGTGGTGGCCGACGGCAAGGAGGCCCGCACCCGCTACGAGGTGGTGAGCCGCCACGACGAGCCGTCGCCCACCGCCGTGCTGACCTGCCGGCTCGAGACCGGGCGCACCCACCAGATCCGGGTCCACCTGTCGGCCATCGGCCATCCGGTGGTGGGCGACGACCGCTACGACGGCGTCCGCCAGACGCTCCCCATGGCCCGCCCGTTCCTCCACGCCGAGCACCTCGGCTTCACCCACCCGGCCACCGGCGAGGACCTCGCGTTCGACGCCGCCCTCCCCGCCGACCTCACCCAGGTCCTCGCCGCCCTGGGCCCCGCCCTCGCCTAGCCCCTCGGCGAATGTGCGGTACCGGAGCCGCAGGATTGTCGATTTCGCGCGTGAAGTTCGCCGGCCGATCAGGCCACCCGACGTCAGGCGACGGGGTCGGGCCAGGGGGCTTCGTCGCGCGCGATGGCGGCGATGTCGGCCAGGGTGCGGCCCTCGAGCAGGCGCCGCATCTGCTCGCCGACGTCGGCCCACACGGCGAGCAGCACGCACTGGCCCTCGTGGTCGCAGGCCCCGCTCTGGTGGGGCTTGCCGAACGCGCCGACCTCGATGGGCCCGTCGACGGCGCTCACGATGGCGGCGAGGGTGATCTCCTCGGGCGGGCGGGCCAGCACGTAGCCGCCGCCCACGCCGCGCTTGGAGCGCACGAGCCCGGCGCCCTTGAGGGCCAGCAGGATCTGCTCGAGGTAGGGCTGAGGGAGGTCGGTGCGGTCGGCGATGTCACGGACCGAGGTGGGCGTGCCGTCGTCGTGCAGGGTGAGCGACAGCAGGGCCCGGCAGGCGTAGTCACCTCGTGTGGACACCCTCACCCGGGGCAGTCTACGGATCGTCCCGACCCCGCCGGAGTTCCCCGGGCGCGCCCCCGGCGGTAGCTTGGCCTCGGACCGCCGGAAAGGACCCACGTGGACAAGCCCGTGCTCCCCGACTACGCCGGGGCGTGCATCACCAACATCGTCCCGGCCCTGCTCGACGGCAGCATCGAGGTCCCCCGGTGGATCCCGCCGGCAGCGCTCGAGGCCGACCAGGTGGTGCTGCTGGTGCTCGACGGCCTCGGCTGGGAGCAGCTCCAGGCCCGTCGCCACCTGGCGCCCACCCTCGCTGCGCTCGCCGGCGGCCCGATCACCAGCGTGTCGCCCACCACCACGGCCACCGCCCTCACCTCGATCGCCACCGGCCTCACCCCCGGCGAGCACGGCGTGGTCGGGTACCGGGTGGCGGTGGACCACGAGGTGCTCAACATCCTGCGCTGGACCACGCCCAACGGCGACGCCCGCCAGCGCATCGAGCCCACCAAGTTCCAGCCGAACTCGGCGTTCTGCGCGCAGCGCCCGCCCATCGTGACCAAGGCCGAGTTCGTGACGTCGGGCTTCAGCGGCGCCCACCTGTGCGACGTGCGCTTCCACGGCTACCGCACCACCTCCACGCTGCTGGTGGAGCTGCGCCAGGTGCTCCGGGCGGGGGAGCCGTTCGTGTACGCGTACTACGACGGGGTGGACAAGGTGGCCCACGAGTACGGGCTGGGGGAGCACTACGACGCCGAGGTGCAGGCGGTCGATGCACTGGTGGCCGACGTGCTGGGGTCGCTGCCCCGCAACGCCGCGCTGGTGATCACCGCCGACCACGGCCAGGTCGACGTCGGCCCGAACATCGTCCACCTGCACCCCGATGTCATGGCCCACGTGTCGTTCCAGTCGGGCGAGGGCCGGTTCCGGTGGCTGCACGCCCGGCCCGGTCGGGTGCCCCAGCTCGCCGAGGCCTGCCGGGCCCGCCACGCCGACACGGGCTGGGTGTACGAGCGGGAGCAGACCGTCGACGAGGGCTGGTGGGGTCCCCACGTCACCGACGCGGCGCACCAGCGTCTGGGCGACGTGGCGCTCGTGGCGCGCGACGACGTCTCGTACCACGACGAAGCCGATTCCGGCCCGTTCGAGCTGATCGGCCGCCACGGGTCGCTCACCGCGGCCGAGATGTACGTCCCCCTGCTCGTAGGAGAAGCCTGAATGTCCGACCCCCAGCCCAGCCCCACCGACGCGCCCGAGGTGGCGCACGGCGAGCTCGTGGAGCGCGACGAGGCGGCCGCGGCACCGGCCGACGAGGAGCGGCGCGAGGCGGTGGAGGAGCCGGCCAAGGTCATGCGGATCGGGTCGATGATCAAGCAGCTGCTCGACGAGGTGCGCACCGCCGAGCTCGACGGCCCGGCTCGGGCCCGGCTGAAGGAGATCTACGACACGTCGGTGCAGGAGCTGGGCACCGCGCTCTCGCCCGACCTGCGCGAGGAGCTCGAGCGGGTGACGATCCCCTTCGGGGGCAACGACCCCACCGACGCCGAGCTGCGGGTGGCCCAGGCCCAGCTGGTGGGCTGGCTGGAGGGCCTGTTCCACGGCATCCAGGCCACGCTGTTCGCCCAGCAGATGGCGGCGCGCAACCAGCTCGAGGAGATGCGTCGCCAGCTCGGTCCCGGCGGCGGGGGACCGGGTGGTCCCGGCGGGCCCATGGGCGGCCCCGGCCTGAGCGGCGGCGACCCCGAGTCGCGCCCCGGCACCTACCTCTGAGCGGTGGCCGCCTGCTGGTGAACCCCCGCCGAAGAGGGCTCTGACCTGCACCGATCGGGTGGCGGGAGGCGCCGCGCGGGCGTACCCTCGCAGGGCAAGCGGGAACCGGAGGTGCGGGCGATGACGGGACGGCTTCGAGCTGGTCGGCCACCACGGACGCGGGTGGCGGTCGGCGCCCTCGCGGTGCTGGGCGCCGTGGCCGCGATGTTGACGTGGACGTCGGCGCCGGTGGCGGCCGACGACAACGGCGACGCGCTCCTCACCATCTACGACGACCTGCCGAGCTCGATCGAGTACGGCCAGGACACCACCTACAGCGGCGCGGCCACCGACGTGAGCCTGTCGTGCCTGAGCCCACCCTTCGACTGCGACGAGCCGCTCGGGTACGTGTACATCGAGGTCGACGACGGCAGCGGCCGCCTGATCGCCGCCGCCGACCTGAACCCCTACGGCGAGGGCAACGGCGACCTCTCGTTCTGGGGGCCGATGATCCTGGGCGGGCGCAAGCTGCTGCCGGGCACCTACCTCCTGTACTTCGGCATGGAGAGCACGTTCCGGCCCACCGGCTACTCGTGGACCCTGACGGTGCGCAAGATCGCCTGCTCGATCGGGCTGACCCAGAGCAGTCCGAGCTCCAACCCCAACGATCCGGTCACCTTCAACGCCTCGATCTCGGGCAACGGCGACCACTCCGGGAAGATGATCTTCACCGACCAGAACGGCGGGCTGCTGGCCAACCCCGACATCGTGAACGGCCAGGCGTCGTTCACCACCGCCGCCCTGCCGCAGGGGACCACCACGGTGACGGCGTCGTGGTCGGGCAACGAGGTCGTCTACTCGCCGTGCGCGGCGGCGGTGAGCCACACCGTGTCGTTCGACCCCAACCCCAACGCCTTCGACGACTACTACCAGGTGGACGCCGGCCAGACGATCGTGGTCCACCCGCTCGACAACGACTTCGACATCGGCCCCGGCCCGCTGCGTGCCGAGTACCTGGACTCGCCGGACCTGGGCGACGCCGAGTCGCTCGACACCAACGGCCTGTCCCTGCAGTACACGGCGCCCGAGGACACCGTGGCCCAGGACTTCATGCACTACATCGCCTACGACGGGATCGGGCAGTCGTCGAACGAGGCCACGATCGTGTTCAACATCGGGTGCACCCCCGAGGGCAACGACGACAGCTACGCCGTGCCGTACAACACGCCGCTGGTGGTGGACGACCCCGGCGTCTACGCCAACGACGCGAGGTGCGACCTGCCCACCACGGTGATCGACCAGCCCGACCACGGCACGGTGGCCTTCGACGCCCAGGGCGGCGGCTTCACCTACACGCCGGCGCAGGACTACTCCGGTCCCGACGAGTTCACCTACCGCTACAGCGACACGCTCGAGATCCCGGTGGACGCCACCGTGCACCTGTCGGTGGCCCAGCCGATCATCCCGACGTCGACCACCACCACGTCCACGACCACGAGCACCACCACGACCACCACCGAGCCGCCGAGTTCCACGTCGTCGTCGACCTCCTCCACCAGCTCCACGTCGAGCACGTCCAGCACGTCGTCGACGTCCTCCACCTCGTCGACCAGCTCCACCTCGACATCGACGAGCACGTCCAGCACCTCGACCTCGTCCACCACGAGCTCCACGTCGTCGACGACGTCGTCCACCAGCTCCACCACGAGCTCGACCTCGACGACCAGCTCCACCACCGAACCGCCGTCGTCGACCTCCACGTCGACCTCGACCACGACGTCGACCACGGAGCCGCCGTCGTCGACCTCCACGTCGACGTCGACCTCGAGCACCACCGAGCCACCGTCGTCGACCTCCACCTCGAGCACCACGCAGCCGCCGGGCAGCACGACGTCGACCACCGAGCCCGGATCCACCACGACCACCACGACCACCACCGCCGAGCCCACGGTGGGGCGGCCGACGATCAGCTCGGTCGATCCCACCTCGGGAGCGCCGGGCGACGTGATCACCATGACCGGGTCCAACTTCGTGGTGGGCGACACCACGGTGCTGGTGGACGGCGTGGCCGCCGACACGCAGGTGCTCGACAAGATCTCGATCGGGAGCCGGCTCACCTTCGTGGTGCCGCCGGGCGTGGCGCTGGGTCGGGCCACGATCGCGGTGACCACGTCGTTCGGCACCGCGGTGCTGCCCGAGTCGTTCACCGTGCTCGAGGAGGGCAACGGGTCGACCACCACCACGGCGCCCGGCTCGCGCACCACCGGCGGGGGCAGCGGCCTCGGCACCGGGGGAGGGTCGAGCGGCTACGGCTCGGGGTCGGGCTCGGGCGGCGGCACCCTGCCCCGCACCGGTAGCGACAGCGGGACCCTCGTCCCGGTGGGCTCGGCCCTGCTCCTCGGCGGCCTGACCCTGCTCATCGCCCGCCGCCGCATGGCCCTGCGCGCTTGACGGCCGTGGCCGCCGGGCCGATCCAGCGAGCGGTTCGTGATTCGGTCTCGGCCGGTCTGCGCCTCCACACACCGACCGGCCGAGGCGAGTTTTCGATTGCGCGAGTGGATGATCAGGGAGTCGTCCTGTTGCTCGGAGCCCAGGAGGCATGGACTCCGCTCAGGTGGGAGGCGTGGGAGGGATCGGCGAGGTTCCTCGCCGATCGTGACTGGGTGCACATCGGGTCGAAGTACGACACGGGCGCTGACGCGGGAACGCTCGACGAGTACCTGAAGGGCCACATGAAGCGTGCAACGGCGGGCTGGGTGGCCGCCGTGCTGGAGCACGCGGGCGTGGTAGAGATCGACCGTGGTCGTCCCGCCCGCGTCCGGCTTCGTTCTTCCGTAGATGCCTGACGCAGGTTCGCCGGCAGGGACGCTCCCGGACCCTTCGACGCCTTTGGCGGGTGTGCAATTCGATCTGCGCACGGGCCTCCGGGACATCGCGGCAGCATGGGACGAGCTGGTCGAACGGTTCCTCCCCGGGGCCCCGCGGTCTCGCCCGGGCACAAGCGCTGGTTCGACTGCGTCTTCGAGATGTATCCGTGGCATTCGACATC
>JAHBSN010000190.1 GCA_019639095.1 Actinomycetota bacterium | reverse complement strand
CCGCCGCCCACGCGGAGGAACAGGGCCAGCAGGGAGCCGCCGAAGCCGAAGCCCACGAGGATGGCGGAGCTGGTGTTCTGGAAGATCAAGATGATGGTGGTGGCGCCGAGCAGGCCCAGGCCGGCGGTGGCCAGGCCAACCGAGCCGCCGGTGCGGATGGCCACCTGGAGGGCGGCGGGGAAGTCGGACTTGGTGGCCGCCGCGGTGGTGCGGATGTTGCCGCGGGTGGCGAGCCACATGCCGAGGAAGCCGATGGCCCCGGAGGCGGCGCCGCCGGCGATGAACGCCAGGGTGCGGAACAGGCCCGACTGCACGAAGCTGAGCGCCACGGAGTCGTCGGGCTTGAGGATCTCGGCCGAGGTGGCGAACACGACGACGGCCAGCGGCACCACGATCATCCCGATGGTGCGGAACTGGCGCGTGATGTACGCCATGGCCCCCTCTTGGATCGCCGTGGCGATCTTCTTCATCTCGGGCGTGCCGTCCTCGGAGGACAGCACCCCCTGCATCAGCACGTAGCCCACGCCGAGCGAGGCGACGGCGACGAGGAGCGAGACGTAGAGGAGGGCCTTGTCGGTCCCTCCGAGTTCGAAGAGCTTGTAGCCGCCCTCGGCTGCGAGCAGGTGCACCTTGGATCCTTCGTCGGGTCTGCGGGTGGAGCAAGGCCGTCGGACGTGCGTTCCCGTTGCGCCCGGGGGGTGCTGGGGCGCGCGAACGGCCGAAAAGCCTGTCTTTCGCTACTACGTCAGATGACGGCGGTGCAACACGACGAGGGTCAGCGCAGGGCGGCCACGGCGGCGGCGGTGGCCTCGCCCGAGCGCACCGCGCCCTCCATGTAGCCGTTCCAGACGGGGGAGCACTCGGCCCCCGCCCAGTGGACCCGGCCGACGGGCGCGCGGAGGGCCTCGCCGTATGCGGTCCACACGCCGGGCGTGAGGTGGGCGCCGTAGCAGCCGCGGCTGAACTCCTCGGCCATCCAGTCCCGTTCCAGGTACTCGATGGGGCTCGCCGCCTCCGGCCCGAAGTAGCGGACGAAGCAGCCGATGGCGGCCTCGCGCCGCTCCTCGGGGGTGGCCCGGGCCCAGCGCCGGCCGTCGTTGGCCTCCATGAAGCCCATGAGCACTCCGGGGGTGCCGGCCGGCGGGGAGTTGTCGAAGGTGACCTTCACCGGGCCCTCGTCGGAGGCGGCCTGGCCGTTGAGGCCGCGGGCGCGCCAGAACGGCTCGGGGTAGATGGCGTAGAGCTTGATGACCGAGCCGGCGGGCAGCCGCTGGGTGAGCTGGTCGCGCCACGAGGGGAGCGCCGGCGAGTGGTCGATGCGTCCGGCGAGGGTCGGGGGCAGGGTCACGATCACGTGCGAGCCCGGCACGACCTCGCCGCCGGCCAGCACGGCTCGCACGCCGTGGTCGTCCTGCTCGATCCGGCGCACCGCCGAGCCCAGCCGCACCCGGGGCCCGAGCTCGGCGGCCATCGCCTCGCTGATGCGGATCGAGCCGCCCACGATGCGGTCCTGCTGGGCGCCCCGGTCCACCGACAGCAGCGTCTCGAGGTCGGTGCCGGAGTGGGCGTAGAAGAGGGCGTGCAGCGCCGAGAGGTCGGTGGTCTCGGCCGAGAACACCGCCTCGCAGGCGACGCGGAAGTAGGCCCGGCCGGTGGGCGTGCGGAGGTTGCGCCGGACCCAGGTCTCGAAGGTCTGGCCGTCGAGCCAGCGGGCCTTGGGGTGCTCCCACGGCCGTTCGAGGGGGACCTGCGACGCCAATCGGGTGAAGCGGGCGAGCCCCTGGACCAGGTCGGCCAGGGCGAACGGGTTCAGCTTCGGCACCGCGCCCCGGTGCGAGGCCATGCGAGACGCCTTCCCGCCGAGCTGCACCACCAGCTCGCCCTCGTTCCAGGTGGGGAAGGTCTCGAGGCCGAGCTCGGCCACAAGCTCGTACATGCGGTTCTGGGTGGGGCCGATCCACTGGCCGCCCAGCTCCACCGGCGTGCCGTCGGCGGTGGTGCCGCCCTCGGTGCGCCCGCCCACGCGCTCGCGGGCCTCGAGCACCACCACCTCGTGGCCGAGCGCCACCAGGCGCCGGGCGGCGGCGAGGCCGGAGAGGCCGGCGCCCACCACGAGCACGGGATCGGTCATCGGCCGGCCTCCTCGTCGAACTCCTGCCACTGGCGTCGCACCCACCCCGGCCGGCGGTCGGGCAGGTGGGCCGCCCGCAGGTCGAGGGTCCATCGCTGCTCGAGCTCGGCGGAGCGGGCGAAGGCGTCGGCGCTGGCCGGCGGGTCGGCCAGCCACGCCCGCTCGGTGCGGTCCCGTTCGGCCGAGAACCGGGGAAGGGAGGCGAGCAGGTCCCGGAGGGCCAGGCGATGGAGGTCCTCGTGCCGCCACCAGGTGGTGGCGGCGTCGTGGCGGTTGGTGGGGGCCGGCCCCAGCTCGACGGGCTGGTCCACCGCCACCGGCTTGAAGATGGATGTGCACGGGCCGCTGGTGGCGGTGGCCCAGTGCTGCGCCGGCCCCCGCAGGTCGGCCACCCACGAGGCCGTCGACTGGCTCGACGCCACGGTGCCACCGGCGTGGACGCACGGGCCGGCGAACCCGCCGTGCACGCGAGACCACGTGGGCCGGCCCTCGGGGCCGTGGTCGCGCAGCGCGGCGAACAGGTCGAGGGGGCCCACCGCCGCCTCGGCGGCGGCCTCGGTGCGGGACCGCCGGTGGGCGCAGGCCACCACCGCGCCGCGCACCGGATCCCGGTTGGCCGACGCGAACGGCTCGATGGTGAGCCCGTTCGAGATCGAGCGGCCCCGGCCCCGCACCTCCTCGGTGGCCCACGAGCGGCCGGCGGTCTCGAGGACCAGTGCGCCGTGGGCGTCGGCCACCAGGAAGCTGTTGTGGTAGCGCAGCTTCGGGTGGTCGTGGCTGCAGGAGCCGCCCTGCCCGTGGCGCTCGAGGAGCTCGACGATCACGGCCACGGCCTCGGCGGCGGTGGCGGCCCGCTCGAGCGCGAGCCGGAGCAGGTCCATGCCGAGCAGGGCGTCGGGCTCGCGCCGGCCGAGCGCGAGCTTGCGGGTGAACACGGCCTCGTTGCCGATGACCACGCCGTGCTCGTTGGCGCCGATCTCGGCGCCCCACATCCACCACGGCTGGGAGAGCAGCACGGCGTTGGTGCGGCGCGCCTGGGGGATCGAGATCCAGGTGCAGGCGACGTCGGCGCCGGGCGCGTGGTCGGCGGCTGGGACCCACACGAGGCGCTGGGCCTCGTTGGGGTCCCGGTCGCTGTTCTTGGCGAAGAGGATCCCGTCGTCGGTGAGGCTGACGAGGGTGTCGCACATGGGGTCGACCCTACGGCGATCAGCCGCCGTAGGCCTCGGCCTGCTGGCGCACCTGCTCCACGATGTCGCCCATGACCAGGTTGACGTCGACCAGGTGCAGGCCCCACTCGGGCGTGAGGTCGCCCGGGACGTCGTCGGCCCGCGGGCCGCTCGGATCGGGGTGCACGGTGGCCTCCAGGTAGCGCAGGTTCCCCTGGGTGGTGCACTCGCCCGACACGAGGTCGGTGAGGTGCACGAACGGCGTCTCGATCTCGCCGGCGGCCGGGTCGAGCCAGCGGCGGTCGTCCGACGCCGGGACCTCGGGGGTGAGGATCGAGGCGCCGCCCTGCTTCGGGAAGTAGGCGTCCAGGTCGGCCGAGCCGCCGGCCGGCGCCGCCGGGCTCACGCACCCGGCCACGCCCTCGCCGCCGCGCGGGTAGCCGAACAGCGAGCCCTCCGGCGGAGGCGCCGTGCTGCGGAACGTGGCCCAGGTCATGGCGCACCCGACCTCGCCCGACTCGCTGCACAGCGGCACGTTGGCGAAGTCGCCGCCGACGACCTCGCCCTCGGGGACGGCGACGGCGCTGCCCACCAGGTAGGCGCCCACCAGCTTGGCCCGCACGTCGTCGTTGGGGTCGATCTCGGTCTTGATCAGCTGGTTGAGCATCCCGCCGCCCTGCGAGTGGCCGATCAGCACGAACCCGCGGCCGTCGTTGTCCTCGGCCATGTAGGTGCGGAAGGCGTCGAGCACGTCGTCGAACGGGTCGACGGCAGGCTCGGCGGCGTCGCCGCCGGTGCCGTTGAGCCGGCCGACCAGCGACGTGAGGGTGATCTGGCGGTACACCGGCGCGAACAGCCGGCACTGGGACCGGAGGCGGGCGGCCTGGTTGAGGGTGACGTAGCCCTCCTCGTTCGGGGATGCGTCCCAGTCGCTGTTGGTGCCCTCGTCTCGCGAGATGGTGGGGTACACGTAGAAGCAGTCGATGGCCGGGTCGTCGGCGGCCTCGAAGGGTTCGACGGTGAGGGTGCCGTCGGCGTCGATGCGGGTGGCGTCGAGGTCCGAGTGGCAGATGTCGTCGGGTGCGTCGGGTCGGCACACCCAGTGCGACGGCTCGTCGTAGCTCACCGTCTCGTAGTCGGCGTAGCGCTCGAGGGTGCCGCCGCCGGCGGTGTCGTCGGCGGGTGCAACCGTGGTGGTGCTGGCGCCGGCGGCCGTGGTGGTGGGGGCGGCGCCGTCGCTGCCGTCGGAGCTGCACGCGCCGGCGCCGAGCACGAGGGCGCCGGCCAGCACGAGGGCGGCGACGCGGGGGGAGCGGGCTGGGGTGGTCACGGTTGCCGACGGTACCCCCGGGCGCATCAGAGCGTCCGCTGGTCCACGGGGATGTGGGCGGCGTCGCCGATGCCGGTGAGCGACCAGATGTGGCTGCCCGCCATGCGCGTGGTGCGCAGCACGGCCACCGAGGCGTGGCCGAGGACGAAGCGATCCCACTCCCAGGGCTCGGGGGCGGCGCCCAGCAGGTGGGCGATGATCGTGGAGTTGGTGCCGGCGTGGGCCACCGCCACCACACGCTCGGGTGCGCCCGGGCCGATCTCCCACAGGCCGACGGTGTCCGACGGCACGACGTCGAGCCCGGCCAGGTAGGTGCGCAGCCCCTCGGTGACGCGCTGGTGGAAGGCCCGGATCGGCTCGCCGCCGGGGAGCCCCTCCCACACCTGCTCGCGGGTGCGGTGGCGCACGGCGGCGTAGGCCTCCTCGATGTCCTCGATCGGCGACCCCTCCCAGTGGGGCGGGTTCTGGATCTCGAGCAGCCAGCCGTGGGTGACCACCTCGTGGTCCAGCGCGGCGCCGATGGGCGCCGCCGTCTGGGCGGCGCGCAGGGCCGGCGAGGCGATGACGTGGTCCACCGGGCCGCGGGCCGGCTCGTCGTCGGGGCCGGCGATGCGCGCCGCGGCGAGCCCGGCCTGGGCGTGGCCGAGGTCGGTCAGCGGCGGATCGTTGCGGTTGCGGCGATCGGGCGTGGACCACGCCGGCTGGCCGTGGCGGACGAGGATCAGCTCCATGGGGCCGACCCTACCGAGCGGGGGTGACGCCCCGGCCCGGGGTTCCTAGGACCGCGACAGGGTGCGGCGGTTCTTGAACTTGGCCTTCAGGTAGTCCTTGTTCATCAGCGCGATGAAGTCGATCGAGATCTCCTTCGGGCACGCCTCCTGGCACTCGCCGTGGTTCGTGCAGGAGCCGAAGAACTCCTCCATGGTGTCCACCATGGACTCCACCCGGCTGTAGCGCTCGGCCTGGCCCTGGGGCAGCAGGTTGAGGTGCGACACCTTGGCCGCCGTGAACAGGTTGGCCGCCGAGTTGGGGCAGGCGGCCACGCAGGCACCGCACTGGATGCAGGCGGCGGCGTCCATGGCGGCGTCGGCCACGGGCTTGGGGATCGGGATCAGGTTGGCGTCGGGGGCGCCGCCGGTCTCGGCGGTGATGTAACCGCCGGCCGCCATGATCTGGTCGAGCGCCGAGCGGTCCACCATGAGGTCGCGCACCACGGGGAAGGCGGTGGCCCGGAACGGCTCGATGGTGATCGTCTCGCCGTCGTGGAACTTGCGCATGTGCAGCTGGCAGGTGGCGGTGCCGGGCTGGGGCCCGTGGGCCTGGCCGTTGATCATGAGCGAGCACGTGCCGCAGATGCCCTCGCGGCAGTCGTGGTCGAAGACGATCGCCTCCTTGCCGTCGTTGATGAGGCGCTCGTTGACCTGGTCGAGCATCTCGAGGAACGACATCTCGTCGTTGATCCCCGGCGCGGCGATGGTGTCGAAGTGCCCGGCGTCGGTCGGGCCGGCCTGGCGCCAGACCTTGAGGGTGAGGTTCAGTTCCTTGCTCACTTGTAGCTCCGGACGGCGAGGTGGACGTTGTCGAACTCGAGCGGCTCCACCAGTCGGTTGGGGGCGCCGGGATCGCCGGTCCACTCCCAGGCGGCCACGTGGGCGAAGTGCTCGTCGTCGCGCTCGGCCTCGCCCTCCTCGGTCTGGTGCTCGGCGCGGAAGTGGCCGCCGCAGCTCTCCTCGCGGGTGAGGGCGTCGAGGCACATCACCTGGGCGAGCTGGAAGAAGTCGTCGACCCGGCCCGCCTTCTCGAGGGTCTGGTTGAGGTGGTCGCCGGTGCCGGTGACGCGGAGGTCCTTCTCGAACTCCTCGTAGAGCGCCGGGATCTCGGCCAGGGCCTTCTCCAGGCCCTCCTTTGTGCGTTCCATGCCGCAGTAGTCCCACATGATCCGACCGAGCTTCATGTGGAAGGCGTCGGGCGACTGCGTGCCGCCGATCGACAGGTAGCGGGAGAAGCGGTCGGCGGCCTCGGCCTCGGCCGCCTTGAAGGCGGGGTGGTCGGTGGGCACCGGCTGGGTGCCGAGCTGGGGGGCCAGGTAGTTGGAGATGGTGTTCGGCAGCACGAAGTAGCCGTCGGCCAGGCCCTGCATCAGCGCCGAGGCGCCGAGGCGGTTGGCGCCGTGGTCGGAGAAGTTGGCCTCGCCGGCGGCGTAGAGGCCCGGCACCGAGGTCATCAGCTCGTAGTCCACCCAGAGCCCGCCCATCGTGTAGTGGGGCGCCGGGTAGATGCGCATGGGCTGCTTGTACGGCGACTCGTCGGTGATGCGCTCGTACATCTCGAAGAGGTTGCCGTAGCGCTCCTCGATGGTGTGCTCGCCGAGGCGGGCGATGGCGTCGGAGAAGTCGAGGAACACGCCGTTCTTGAGCGGCCCGACGCCCTTGCCGGCGTCGACCTCCACCTTGGCGGCGCGGCTGGCGATGTCTCGCGGGGCGAGGTTGCCGAAGCTCGGGTAGCGCCGCTCGAGGTAGTAGTCCCGGTCGGACTCGGGGATCTGGTCCGCGGGTCGGGCGTCGTCGGGGTCCTTCGGCGCCCAGATCCGACCGTCGTTGCGCAGCGACTCCGACATCAGCGTGAGCTTCGACTGGAAGTCGTCGCTCTGGGGGATGCACGTGGGGTGGATCTGCGTGTAGCAGGGGTTGGCGAAGGCCGCGCCCCGGCGGTGCGCCCGCCACGCCGCGGTGACGTTGCACGCCATGGCGTTGGTGGAGAGGAAGAAGACGTTGCTGTAGCCGCCGGTGGCCAGGATCACGGCGTGGGCCGAGTGGCTGGACACCTCGCCGGTGAGCAGGTCTCGCACCACGATGCCGGCGGCCACGCCGTCGACCACGACCACGTCGACGAGCTCGCACCGGTTGTGGAGCTCCACGTTGCCGAGGCCGATCTGGCGCTGCAGCTGGGAGTTCACGCCGAGCAGCAGCTGCTGGCCGGTCTGGCCGCGGGCGTAGAAGGTGCGCGACACCTGGGCGCCGCCGAAGGAGCGGTTGTCGAGCAGGCCGCCGTACTCGCG
>JAHBSN010000019.1 GCA_019639095.1 Actinomycetota bacterium | reverse complement strand
CGCCGACCTCCCCTACCGGGTGGTGCGCGAGGCGAGGGTCGACGGGCGCGAGCCGATCCCCCTGCTCGAGGACCTGGTCGCCACGTTCCCGCAGGCGCGCATCAACATCGACACCAAGGCCGACGCGTCGGTGGAGGCGGTGGCCCGCGTGGTGGAGCGCACCGGCGCCATCGACCGGGTGTGCATCGGCTCCTTCTCCGACGCCCGCCTGGCGTCCATCCGCGAGCGCCTGGGACCGGCGCTGTGCACCTCGCTCGGCCCGAAGGGCACCGCGGTCCTCCGTGGCGGCTCCTTCGGCCTGCCCGGCAGCGGTCGCCTCCAGGGTCGGTGCGCCCAGGTGCCCCATCGGATGAAGGGCGTCACCATCGTCGACCAGCGGTTCGTGGCCAAGGCCCACGCGCTGGGCCTCCAGGTGCACGTGTGGACGATCGACGACGCCGACGAGATGCACGAGCTGCTCGACCTCGGCGTCGACGGGATCATGACCGACCGCCCGGCCGTGCTGAAGGACGTCCTCACCAGCCGGGGCGCCTGGT
Organism: Actinomycetota bacterium; assembly: GCA_019639095.1. Lineage (GTDB taxonomy): Bacteria > Actinomycetota > Acidimicrobiia > Acidimicrobiales > Iamiaceae > Aquihabitans. The sequence goes on along the minus strand of JAHBSN010000019.1, from coordinate 25,998 downwards.
TCTGACCGCCGGTCAGGGCAGCAGCACGCCCGGGTTGCAGATGCCGTGCGGGTCGAGGGCGCCCTTCACGGCGCGCATGGCGGCCAGCTCGGCGGGCGTGCGGGCCAGGTGCACCCACCGTCGCTTCGCCCGGCCGATGCCGTGCTCGGCGGAGATCGACCCGCCCCGCTCGGCCACCGCACCCAGCACGGCCTCGGCCACCACCTCGTCGTCGGCGGCCAGGCCGGTCACGTTGACGTGGACGTTGCCGTCGGCGGCGTGGCCGAAGCACCAGGTCCGAGCGCGTGGCGCCACGGCGGCCACGATCCCGGGCGCATCCACCACGAACCCGGCGAGCTCGGTGGCCGGGAGGGTGACGTCGAACTTGTGGGGTGCGCCGAGGGTGGCGATGGCATCGGTGTGCGCCTCCCGGTAGCGCCACAGGCCGGCCCGGCGCGGCCCGTCGGTGGCCACCGCGGCGTCGACCACGCCATCGAGGCCGGCCACCGCCTCGGCGAGGACCGACCCGGGGTCGGCGGCCGAGGCCACCTCGACGAGCAGCACCGCCGGGGCGGGCGTGGGCAGCGGGGCGGGCCACGACCGGACCGTGCAGACCAGCTCCAGGCCCGCCGCCGTCATCAGCTCGACCGCCTCCAGGCCACCGATGCCTCGCCGCACCGCCCACGCCGCGTCCACCGCGGCGGCCACCGAGGCGAACCCGACCAGCGCGACGGCCGCGTCGGGACGGGGCGGCACGAGCCGCAGGCGGGCCGCCGTCACCACCCCGAGGGTCCCCTCGCTGCCGCACAGCAGCCCGCCGAGGTCGTAGCCGGTGTTGTCCTTCTCCACCCGGGCGAGGTGGCTGATCACCTCCCCGGTTCCCAGCACGGCCTCCACGCCGAGCAGCTGGCGACGGGTGCTCCCGTGGCGGACGAAGCGGAGGCCGCCGGCATCGGTGCCGACCGAGCCGCCCACCGTGGCGGTGTCGCGCGCCGCCCAGTCGACGCCGTAGGCCCAGCCGGCCCGGCGCGCCGCCTCCTGGACGGCGGCGATCGGCGCGCCGGCGCCGGCGGTGAGCTGGCCGCCGAGCTCGTCGACGTCTCGGACCTCGTGCAGCGGGCGCAGGTCCACCACGACCTCGCCATCGAGGGGCGTGGCGCCCCCGACGAGGCCGGTGTTGCCGCCCTGGGGCACCAGCGCCACCCCGTGCGCGCCCGCGGCCACCACCACGGCCACCACGTCGTCCACCGTGGCCGGCCGGACCACGACCGGCGGCGAGGCCCGGAACCGACCGGTCCAGTCGACGGCGTGCGAGGCGGTGCGCGCCGGATCGGTGACCACCCGGTGCGGCCCCAGCGCCGCGCGGACCTCGGCGAGGAACGGCGGAGGGGGGCCGGGCGCGGCCACCCTCAGGCCGGATCGGCGAAGACCGGAGGGCGCTGCTCGAGGTAGGCGGTGACGGCCTCGATCTGGTTGGGCGAGCCGATCACCTCCACCATCCGGCGCGTCTCGTCGAGGAACGCCTCGGCCAGGGGCCGGGTGCCCGAGGCGTTGAGGAGCGCCTTGGCGTGGCGGATGGCCGCCGGGTTCTTCCCGGCGATCTCGGCGGCCAGCTCGAAGGCCGCGGCACGGGGATCGTCGGCCACCCGGGTGGCCAGCCCCAGCGCCACGGCCTCGGTGCCCGACACCATCCGCCCGGTGAAGGCCAGCTCCTTGGCCACGTCGAGGCCCACCAGGCGGGGAAGGCTCTGGAGGCCGGTCATGTCGGGGAACAGGCCCCAGCGCACCTCCAGCACCGAGAGCTTGGCGTCGGGCGCCACGATGCGCAGGTCGGCCCCGAGGGCGATCTGGATGCCGCCGCCCAGCGCCACGCCGTGCACCGCGGCGATCACCGGCACCGGGAGCTCGGTCCAGGTGTAGGCCACCTGCTGGGCCACGTTGGCGATGCGCCCCTCGTCGCGCCCGCCGAGCACCGAGAACGCGCCGCCATCGGCGTCTCCGCCCATGAAGGCCCCCACGTCGAGCCCGGCGCAGAAGCCACGCCCCTCGCCCGAGAGCACGACCACCCGGACCGACGGGTCGGCCGCGAGGCGATCCCCGGCCTCCACGATGGCGGCGAACATCGCGCCATCGAGGGCGTTCATCTTGTCGGGTCGGTTCAGGCGGACATCCGCGATCCCGTCCTGCACGTCGATGGTGACCCGGTCGCTCATGGCTGCTCCTCGTCCGATGGCGGGCCACCAGTGTGGCCCAGCCAGCCCACCGCCGCGGGCCTCCGGACCGTCGCCGGCTGTGCACGCGCTGTGCACCGGCTGTGCACATCGGGGACCGTTCTGGGGACAACCGAAAAGGTCGGGGGACAACCCTGGGGACGGCGAGAAAACGCTTGACCACCCGCAGGTGGCGGGCGCATCGTTGGCCTCGCCAGGCCGCACCGAGCGGACCGGCACCGGGCACGAAGCCCGCCGAAGCAGCCGAACGGTTCGCCGGGAGGACGCCGAAGCGGGTGGTCCGGTCGCCGAGCCGAGCGGAGCACCCGGCACCGGTCCGGAAGACCGGGCGAGCACCCTCCGGGGTGGCCGCCACGGAGCCGGGCCACCGGCTCCTGATCGGGTCGCCGCCTCCGGGCGGTGGGCCGAGCGAGGAGCCACGGTCGGCCCCGAGAGGCTGGCGAGCTCCGGCTCGTCGGTCACTCGGGGCCGCCACCGTTTTCGGCCTCGGCCGGGTGGAGCAGGGGCGTCGGGCTCGAGGCCCGCCCCGCTCAACATCGAGCGCGCCCGGCCGACAGGAGGCCGCGTCTGGGCCGCGTGGCCCCGCCGCTCGAGGAGTCGATGCATGATCGCTGCCCCCCGCCCCTCCCTGCGCCGTCTCGGCGCGCTCGGCGTCGCGGTGGCGCTGGTGGCCACCTCGTGCATGTTCAAGGGAGACGACAACGGCCAGGAGACGGTGCAGACCGCGGCGCTCGGGCCCACGCCGGTGGAGAGCGGCCTGCCCGCCGATGCCAAGCCCACGCGGGGCGGCCAACTCGTCTACGGGCTCGAGGCCGAGAGCTCCGGCGGCTGGTGCCTCCCCGAGGCCCAGCTCGCCATCTCGGGCATGCAGGTGGCCCGGGCCCTCTACGACACCCTCACGGTGCCCGATGCCAAGGGCGACTACGTCCCCTACCTGGCCAAGACGATCACCCACGACGACAGCTACCGGTCCTGGACCATCACGCTGCGCGGCGGGGTGACGTTCCACGACGGCACCAAGCTCGACGCGGAGGTGGTCAAGAACAACCTCGACGCCTACCGCGGGGCCTACGCCAAGCGCTCGCCGCTGCTGTTCGTGTTCGTCTTCAAGAACATCGAGTCGGTGGAGGTGGTCAACGAGCTGTCGCTGACCGTCAAGACCAAGGTGCCGTGGGTGGCCTTCCCCGCCGCCCTCTACAACTCGGGGCGCATCGGGATCGTGGCCCAGGCCCAGCTCGACGCCTCCGAGGCCGACTGCACGAACCGCCCCATCGGCACCGGCCCGTTCAGCTTCGTGTCCTGGCAGCCCGAGGTGAGCCTCCGCGTGAAGCGCAACCCCGACTACTGGCAGCAGGCACCCGACGGCAAGCCCTACCCCTACCTCGACGCGATCGACTTCCGGCCGATGCCCAACAGCGACGAGCGCATCGCCGACCTGCAGCAGGGCGAGCTCAACATGATGCACACCTCGACCGCATCGGACATGGCGGACAACCTGGCCCGCCTGCGAGACGACGGGGCCATCAACCTGATCGTGTCCGAGGACCGCACCGAGACCTCGTACCTGATGATGAACACCGCCGACGAACGCCTCGCCACCCGCGACGTGCGCCTGGCGATCACCCACGCGATCGATCCGGCCAAGGTGAACGAGCTCGCCAACAAGGGGTTCGCGACCCTCGCCAAGGGCCCCTTCGCCCCCGAGGTCCTCGGCTACCTCGACGACCCCGGCACCGCCGGCTTCGACCTGCCGGCCGCCGAGAAGGGGGTGGCGGCCATGGAGGCCGCCGACCTCAGCACCCGCTTCTCGCTGCTCACCTCCGCCGGTCCGGCGGCCATCCGCTCGGCGGGCATCCAGAAGGAGATGCTCGAGGCGGCGGGCTTCACGATCGACCTCGAGGTCGAGTCCGAGGCCGGTCTGATCGAGCGGGTGATCGCCGGCGACTACGAGCTCGTGGCGTTCCGGAACCAGCCGGGCGAGGACCCCGACGCCAACTACAACTGGTGGTACGGCAAGGGCAACCCGGTGAACTTCGGGCGCTTCGACGACCCCACCATCAACGCCGCGCTGGACAAGGGCCGCACCTCGCCCGATCCCAAGGCGCGCAAGGCGGCTTACGAGGCCGTCAACCGCCAGTTCGCCAAGCAGGCCTACAACGTCTACCTGTGGTACGCGCCCTGGGCGGTGGCCGAGAGCCCCGACGTCCACGGCATCCTCGGCCCGCCGCTGCCCGACGAGCCCGACGCCGACCCGCCCACCCGGCTGGTGACCGGGCATCCGCTGCTCGGCATCTGGATCGACCACGACTGACAGGCCGCTCCCCCGATCGAGCCATCCGGTCACCGCTGCCCGCGGCGGTGCACGCACTTCCCCGACGACCGCTATGGTCTCGGTCACCTCGCATGCCGGTGGTCACAGACCCCGGATCGAGCGTCGTGCCGCAGCAGAGACAAGGGGACAGCATGCGACTTCGAGCCCGTTCCACCCGCCGTCACGCCCACGTGGCGCTGGCCGGCGTGCTGGCCATCAGCCTCCTGGCCTCAGGCTGCGGGGGAGCCAAGAAGGGCTCGGAGGGCTCCGGGGGCGGCGAGAAGCTCGACGACATCGGCCTCAACGCCGACGCTGGCGAGTCCGGCCTCGCCGATGCCGGCGAGCCCACCCGTGGCGGCAAGCTGATCTACGGCCTCGAGGCCGACACCAACGGCGGCTTCTGCCTCTCCGAGGGCCAGCTGGCCATCTCGGGGATGATGGTCGTGCGGGCCGTGTACGACACCCTCACCGTCCCCAACGCCGAGGGCGACTACGTCCCCTACCTCGCCAAGTCGGTCACCCACGACGACGCCTACCAGACCTGGGACATCGTCATCCGCGAGGGCGTGAAGTTCCACGACGGCACCGACCTCACCGCCGAGGTCGTGAAGAACAACCTCGACGCCTACCGAGGCGCCTACCCCGGGCGCGACTCGCTGCTGCTGGCGTTCAACCTCCGCAACATCGCCTCGGTGGAGGTGACCGCCCCCGACACCGTGCAGGTGAAGACGGTGGTGCCGTGGGTGGCGTTCCCGTCCTACCTCTACAGCTCCTCGCGGCTCGGGATCATGGCCCAGTCTCAGCTCGACGACAAGGACAGCTGCGCCCGCAAGCTCGTGGGCACCGGCCCGTTCAAGTTCGTGAGCTGGAACCCCAACCAGAAGTTCGTGGCCGAGCGCAACCCCGACTACTGGCAGATCGCCCCCGACGGCAAGCCCTACCCCTACGCCGACTCGATCGAGTTCCGCCCGATCACCGACATCGAGGTCCGCAACCAGGCCCTCCAGAGCGGTGACATCAACATCATGCACACCTCCGACGGCGAGACCATCGGCGGCAAGCTCAAGGACCTCCGGGACCAGGGCAAGATCAACATGATGGTGTCGGAGGACTCCGCCGAGGTGTCCTTCGTGCAGATGAACCAGACGGCGCCGCCCTTCGACGACATCCGCATGCGCAAGGCGCTGGCCATGGCCGCCGACCGCAGCCAGATCAACGAGATCGTCAACGACGGCCTGCCCACCATCGCCGACAGCGTCTTCTCGCCCGATTCGATCGGCTACGTGGAGGACCCCGGCTTCCCGAAGTACGACCAGGCCGAGGCCAAGAAGCTGATCGAGGAGTACGTGGCCGACGGCGGCAAGCCGGAGTTCACCCTCCACGCCACCAACGCCCCCACGGTCAAGCGCCTCGCCGAGCTCATCCAGCAGCGGGCCAAGGCCGCCGGCGTCACGGTGAAGATCATCCTGCGCGACCAGGCCAGCCTGATCAACGACGCCATCGGCAAGAAGTACCAGGCGATGCTGTTCCGCAACTACCCCGGCGGCGACCCCGACAGCCTCTACGTCTGGTTCTACAGCGGCACCAAGGGCGACGACGGCTCGTTCACCCCGAACCTCGTCAACTTCGCCGGCGTCAACGACCCCGAGGTCGACAAGGCACTCGACGAGGGCCGCAGCGAGACCGACCCGGCCAAGCGCAAGGCGATCTACCAGGACCTCGCCCGCCGCATGGCCACCCAGGTGCACGGCATCTGGTCGTGGTACACGCCCTGGGCGGTGGCCGAGTCGGCCAACGTGCACGGGATCCTCGGGCCGCCGCTCCCGGGCGACGATGCCTCCAAGCCGGGCGATGCCACCACCGACGACCCGGCTCGCCAGCCCAACCGTGGCCTCGCCACCGGTCACTCGCTCATCGGCCTGTGGGTCGAGTAGCGGGACCGCTCGGCCCGGCCCGTCGGGGTCGGGCCGAGGCTGAGGAGCCCAGGCCGTGCTGATCCTCGGACGCAAGCTGCTGCAGCTCGCGGTGGTGTTCGTGGTGGTCACCTTCTTCACGGTGTTCCTCATGTCGCTGGTGCCCGGCAAGCCCGAGGTGGTGGTGATCCCGTTCGACACCACCCCGGGCCAGTCGCTGCAGAAGCAGTTCCGCGAGGACAACAACCTCGACGACCCGCTCCCCATCCGGTGGGCGAAGTGGGCCGGCGCGTTCGTCACCGGCGACATGGGCAACTACTACTCGTCGTCGGACACCGAGCCGGTGAGCGGTCGGGTGAAGCACAACGCGCCCACCACCATCCTCCTGATCATCTACACGCAGGTGGTGTCGCTGGCGGTGGCCATACCCCTGGCGGTGGTGGCCGCCTATCGCGCCGGGACCAAGACCGACAAGGCCCTGAACTCCATGGCCTTCGGCTTCATATCCATGCCCAACTTCGCCACCGCGCTCCTGCTCACCTATTGGCTGGGGGTGAAGCTCGGGTGGGTGCCGACCCAGGGCTACACCGCGCCCAGCGAGAGCATCCCCGACCACCTGAAGTCCATGGTGGTCCCGGTGATCGCCCTCTCGCTCGGCCAGATCGCGGTGTACATGCGGCTGCTGCGCTCTGATCTCGTGGCCACCCTCCAGGAGGACTTCATCCTCATGGCCAAGTCGAAGGGCATCTCGAACCGCCGGGTGCTGTGGCGCCACGCGCTCCGCCCCTCGAGCCTCACCCTGCTCACCGTGGCCGGCCTCAACGTCGGCACCCTGATCGGCGGCGCCGTGGTCATCGAGTACCTGCTCGGCATCCCGGGCCTCGGCACGCTGGTGGGCGAGGCCATCTTCTCCCGCCAGTACGTGGCCCTCCAGAGCCTGGTGGCCATCATCGCCATCACGTTCGTGCTCCTGAACTTCTTGATCGACTACCTCTACACGGTGCTCGATCCCCGGATCCGGGAGCGCGCCGCGTGACCGCCACCACCCCCAAGGCCCGCGGGATCGAGGAGGTCCCGCTGATCGTCGAGCAGATCGACCCCGAGCTCGAGCGCCGCAAGCGCCTGCCGATCGGGGCCTGGCTGGCCGGCGGGTGGATGGTGCTCATCATGGGCGCCGCCCTGCTCGCCCCCGTGCTCCCGCTCAACGACCCCAACGCCGAGGTGGCGTCCATCCCCAAGCTCGCCCCCGGCCAGGAGGGCCTGATCTTCGGCGCCGACGGCAACGGCCGGGACATGTTCGCCCGCCTCATCTTCGGGGCGCGGGTCTCGCTCACGATCGCCTTCACCGCGGTGATCCTGGCGCTGATCATCGGCGGCCTGCTCGGCCTGCTGGCCGGCTACTACCGCAACTGGATCGGCAACGTGCTGGCCAGCCTGTTCGACATCATGCTGGCCATCCCGGCCCTGGTCCTGGCCTTGGCGCTGGTGGCGGTGCTGAAGGGCAACCCGGCCGAGAACGAGGGCGGGCTGAGCGGACAGGTGATCTTGATCATCGCCATCTGCATCGTGTCCATACCCGCCCTGGCCCGCATCACGCGAGCCAACACCATGGCATGGTCCAAGCGCGAGTTCGTCACCGCGGCCAAGGCCCAGGGCGCCACCAGCGGACGCATCCTGTTCCGCGAGATCCTGCCCAACGTGCTGCCGGCCATGGCGTACATCACCCTGCTCGGCATCGCCATCGCCATCGTGGCCGAGGGCGGCCTCGCCCTGCTCGGTGCCGGGGTCGACCCGCCCACCGCCACGTGGGGGAACATGATCGACGCCGGCCGCCAGGACATGGACGAGGCGCCGTTCATCATGTTCATCCCGATCGGCGCCATGTTCATCACCGTCATGGCGCTCAACTACCTGGGCGACGTGGTGCGGACCCACTTCGACGTGCGGGAGAGCGCGCTGTGACCGATCCCAGCCCGCCGCCGGAGCCGACCGCGCCGTCCGCCGCCGAGGCCGCCCCGGCTCCACCGGTGTCCCCCGGCGAGGTGCTGCTCGAGGTCACCGACCTGCGCACCACCTTCTCCTCGCCTCGGGGGCCCGTCCGCGCCGTGCGCGGCGTGAGCCTCACGCTGCGGCGAGGCCGCACCCTCGGCGTGGTGGGCGAGTCCGGCTCGGGCAAGTCGGTCCTGTCGCGCTCGATCATGGGCCTGGTGCCGAGCAACGCCACCCGCACCGGCAGCGTCCGCTTCGCCGGCACCGAGATCCTCAACGCCGACGCCAAGGTCATGCGCTCCTACTGGGGCGACCAGATGGCCATGGTCTTCCAGGACCCGATGACCGCCCTCAACCCCGTCCTGCGGGTCGAGCAGCAGATCACCGAGTCGCTCCACGAGCACATCGACCTCACCAAGAAGCAGGCGCGCGACACCGCGATGCAGCTGCTCGAGTCGGTGGGCATCCCCGAGCCCGCCCGCCGCCTCCGCATGTACCCCCACGAGCTGTCGGGCGGCATGCGGCAGCGGATCATGATCGCCATCGCCCTGGCGTGCGGCCCCCGGCTGCTCTTCGCCGACGAGCCCACCACCGCCCTCGACGTGACGGTGCAGGCCCAGATCCTCGACCTGCTCCAGACCATGCAGCAGGACCGGCAGATGGCCATGATCCTCGTGACCCACGACCTCGGCGTGGTGGCGGGTCGGGCCCACGACATCGCCGTCATGTACGCCGGACGCATCGTGGAGCAGGCGCCGGCGGCGTCGCTGTTCGCCCACATGCGACACCCCTACACCGAGGCCCTCCTGCGCTCGATCCCCAAGCTGGAGATGAGCAAGCACACGCGGCTCGATGCCATCGGCGGGCGTCCCCCGGACCTCGTCAACATCCCCGAGGGGTGCGCGTTCGCCCCCCGCTGCCCCCACGCCCAGGACCGGTGCCTCACGGAGGACCCCCAGCTCGTGCCCGACCCCGCCGACCCCGACCACCTCTACGCCTGCCACTTCCCGGTGCACGGCGTGCTGGCGGCCGCCACGCCGGTCACGGTGGGCGCCGCCTCCGGTGCCGACGCCGGGGCGTCCAGCTGATGGCCGGCACCGGCACCGCCCACCTGCGCGACGCATCCGAGGCGCTGCTGCGCGTCGAGGACCTCGTGGTCGAGTTCCGCTCTGGGCGCAAGCAGAAGGTGCACGCCGTCACCGAGGTCAACCTCGACGTGCTGCCCGGCGAGACCCTCGGCCTCGTGGGCGAGTCGGGGTGCGGCAAGTCCACCACCGGCAAGGCCATCATGCAGCTGCCGCCGCCCACGAGCGGGCGGGTGGTGTTCGACGGCACCGACCTCACCCAGCTGAGCGGCAACGACCTGCGCCAGGTCCGCACGCAGGTCCAGATGATCTTCCAGGACCCCATCTCGTCGCTCAACCCGCGCCGCAAGGTGGAGGAGATCATCGCCGAGGGCCTCGACATCTGGAAGGTGGGCACCAAGGAGGAGCGCGCCGCCAAGGTCGACGAGATGCTCCTCACCGTCGGGATGGACCCCGAGGTGGCCAAGGGCCGGCGCCCGTTCCAGTTCTCGGGCGGCCAGTGCCAGCGCATCTCGATCGCCCGGGCGGTGATCACCGAGCCGAAGCTGATCGTCTGCGACGAGCCGGTGTCGGCGCTCGACGTGTCGGTGCAGGCCCAGATCCTCAACCTGCTCGAGGACATGAAGGCCCAGTACGGGCTGACGATGATCTTCATCGCCCACGACCTGGCGGTCGTGAAGAACATCTCCGACCGCGTGGCGGTGATGTACCTGGGACGGCTCTGCGAGGTGGGCGACCCCGACGTGCTGTACGCCCAGCCCGCCCATCCGTACACCGCCGCCCTCCTGAGCGCCATCCCGGTGCCCGATCCGACGGTCCGCCCCGACACCCGCCAGACCCTCGGCGGCGAGATCCCGTCCCCGCTGGCTCCCCCATCGGGCTGCCGGTTCCGCACCCGCTGCCCTCGCGCCGACCAGGTCTGCAAGGACCAGGTGCCGGAGATGACCGAGGTGGCGCCGCACCAGTACGTGGCCTGCCACCACCCCATCGCCCCCGGCGAATCCGTCGCGTCGGTCGAGCTGGCCGGAGCGCGGGCCTGACCGGAGCCGACCGCGCCCGGGCTCCCCGGCTCGACCCGGAGGTCCGCCGAGGCCTGATCGTCGACGCCGCCGAGCGCCTCCTGGCCGAGGGCGACCCGCTGCTCGTCACCTTCGACCAGGTGGCCGAGGCGGCCGGGGTCTCCCGGCCGCTCGTGCACGCGTACCTGGGCGATCGGCGCGGCCTGCTCGACGCCGTGCAGGTCCGGATCGTGGGTCGCCTCGACACGTGGGTGGGCCACGGCCTCCGACGGGCCCTGACGCGACGCGAGTGCCTCCAGGCCGTCGTGGCCGGCTCGTTCTCGTTCGTCGACGCCGAGCGCGACGCCTGGGGCGTGCTGGTGGCCAGCGGCGGCCTCGACCACCCCGCGCTCCACGGCGTCCGGGGGCGCTGGTCGGCCCGGCTCGTGGGCGAGGAGCGCACCGCCGAGCTCGCCGCCCAGGCCGCGGTGGCGTCCCTCGTGTACGGGGTGGGCGGCTGGGTGCACCGTGGCGTCGACCCGCACGACGTGGTGACGGCCCTGGGGAAGATGGTCCTCGCCTGACGTGGCAGGATCGGGGCCATGCACGCAACCCTCCACACCAACCGGGGCGACATCCGCCTGGAGCTCTACCCCGACAAGGCCCCGAAGACCGTGGGCAGCTTCGCCAGCCTCGCCAAGGGCGAGCCCACCTGGAAGGACGTGGAGGACGGCCGGGATCGCACGAAGCCGTTCTACGACGGCTTGATCTTCCACCGCGTGATCGACGGCTTCATGATCCAGGGCGGCTGCCCCACCGGCAGCGGCACCGGCGGCCCCGGCTACCAGTTCGACGACGAGATCGCGCCCGGCGTGAACTTCGACCAGCCCTACGTGCTCGCCATGGCCAACGCCGGCTCGCGCGGCGGTCGCGGCACCAACGGGTCGCAGTTCTTCATCACCGTGGGCCCCACCCCGCACCTGCTGGGCAAGCACACCATCTTCGGGGCCGTGGCCGACGCCGAGAGCCGCGCCGTGGTCGACGCCATCGCCTCCACCCCGGTCGGCCGGGGCGACCGCCCGGTGGACGACGTCGTCATCGAGCGCGTCACCATCGAGGACTGACCCGCTCCACGTTGGAGCTCAACCTCGCCGAGATCCACGAGGCGCTGGCGGCGGCCCTGGCCGACCGCCCGTGCCTCGTGTGGCGCGACCGCACCTGGACCTGGCGCGAGGTCACCGACCGAACCCGACGCCTGGCCGACGTCCTGGGCCAGCACGGCCTCGGCCGTCACGGCGACCTCGCCGACCTCCTGGGCTGGGCGTCGCCGCACGACCACGTGGGCCTCTACCTCCAGAACGGCAACGCCTACCTCGAGGCCCAGCTCGGCGCGTCGAAGGCGGGGGCCGCCGCCTTCAACGTGAACTACCGGTACGTGGCCGACGAGCTGGCGTACCTCTTCCGAGACGCCGCGGCGGCGGCGATCGTGTACCAGGACTGCTACGCCGAGACGCTCGCCGACGTGCTCCCCCGCCTCGATCGCCAGCCCCTCCTGCTGCGCGTCGCCGACGGATCGGACCACCCGCTCCTGCCCGGCGCGCTCGACTACGAGGAGGCGCTGGCCGCCGCCTCCCCGCAGCGACCCGACGTCGAGTGGCGACCCGACGACCTCTACGTGCTCTACACCGGGGGCACCACCGGCAACCCGAAGGGCGTGCTGTGGCGCCAGGCCGACTTCCTGGTGGCGGCACTCGGGGTCCGCCGCCGCGACGGCACCGACCACGAGTCGCTCGACGAGCTGGTGGAACCGGCGCGGCGCCGCAACCTGGCCACCCTCCCGGCACCGCCGCTGATGCACGGCGCCGCCATGTGGAACGCCCTGAGCACCTGGATCAACGGCGGCACCATCGTGGTCCAGGACCACGTCGACCACTTCGACGCCGCCGACATCCTCGACACGTGCGAGCGCCACCAGGTCACGTCCCTCCTCATCGTGGGCGATGCCTTCGCCCGCCCCCTGCTCGACGAGCAGCGCGCCCGCCCGCGCGACCTCGGCGCCCTGCGGTTCGTGCTCTCGGGTGGGGCCATCTTCTCCCCCGCCCTGCGCGCCGACCTGCTCGCGCTGGTGCCCCAGGTCCGCATCGTCGACGTGCTCGGATCCTCCGAGGCCGGCCGCCAGGGGGTGGCCAACTCCGAGGCCGGCACCGCCACCGGTCCCACCCGGTTCGTGCCGTCGGCCACCACGGCCATCCTCGCTCCGGATCGCCGAACCCTGCTCGCGCCGTCCGACCCCACGCCGGGGTGGCTCGCCCAGGGCGGCCGGATCCCGCGCGGCTACCTGGGCGACGCGGCCAAGACCGAGGCGACCTTCCCCGTGGTGGACGGGCGGCGCTGGGCGGTGGCCGGCGACCGCGCCGCCTGGCGTCCCGACGGGTCGGTGGAGCTGCTCGGGCGAGACTCGGTGACCATCAACACCGGCGGCGAGAAGGTGTTCGCCGAGGAGGTGGAGCAGGCGCTCAAGCACCACCCGGGCGTCTACGACGCCCTGGTGGTCGGCCGGCCGAGCGAGCGCTGGGGCCAGGAGGTGGTGGCGGTGGTGGCCCTGCGCCCCGGCGAGGCGGTGTCGGCCGACGAGCTGCGCGCCACCGCGGCCGAGCACCTGGCCCGCTACAAGCTGCCCAAGGCCGTGGTCTTCCGGCCGGCCATCTCCCGGAGTCCCAGCGGCAAGCCCGACTACGCCTGGGCGCGCGCCCAGGTGGTCGCGCAGAGCGCTGACCAGGCCTGACCGAGATGTCGGGGTGGCGCCGCGACGGTCGCGGCCGGTAGCGTCCCGTCGGGTTCGGAACACACGTTCGGCACCCGCACACCGATGCCGCAACGTTCCGTCCACCTCCCGTTCGCGATCGACCTGCCCGCCACGCTGCACGGGCTGCGTCGTGGCCGCCACGATCCGTGCTGCCGGTTCGCGGCCGACGGCATCTGGCGGGCGTCGCGCTACCCCACCGGTCCGGCCACCGTGCACCTCGTGCCCGCCGGCGACCGGGTGGAGGTCACGGCATGGGGCGCCGGCGCCGAGGAGGCGCTCGACGGCATTCCGGCCCTGATCGGCTGCCACGACGACGACCAGGGCTTCTCGCCCGACCACCCCGTGGTCGCCCGCCTGTGGCGAGACCACGCCGACCGCCGCATCCCGCGCTCGGGCGCGGTCACCGAGGCGCTCGTGGCCTCGGTGCTCGAGCAGCGGGTGACCACCTTCGAGGCCCGCCGGGCCCAGGGCCAGCTCGTGGCCCGCTGGGGCGAGCCGGCGCCCGGCCCCACCGACCTCATGCTCCCGCCCCACCCCGAGGTCCTCGCCGGGGTCGCCTACTACGACCTGCACGTGCTGGGCGTCGAGAAGAAGCGCTCCGACACGCTGCGCCGCGTGGCCGCGAACGCCCGCCGCCTGGACGCCCTGGTGCAGCTGCCCGTGGCCGAGGCCCACGCCCGCCTCCTGCGCACGCCCGGCGTGGGCCCGTGGACGGCGGCGGAGGTCGCGCTCGTGGCGCTCGGCGATGCCGACGCCGTCCCCGTGGGCGACGCCCACCTGCCCTCCACGATCACCTACGCCCTCACCGGCACCGCCGTCGACGACGACGACGCCATGCTCGAGGCCCTCGAGCCCTTCGCGGGCCAGCGGGGCCGGGTGATCGCCCTGGTGGGCGCCGCGGGGATCCACGCCCCCCGCCACGGCCCCCGGTACGCCCCGAGGGACATCCGCAGCCAGTAGCCGCCTGCCCTGTGGACAACTTCTCGAATCCACAGGGTTGGACCCCTCGTTGCCCACACGGCACCCGTCGTAGGTTGCTCGCACCGGACCACGAGGAGGACGCCGTGTCGAGCTACCAGGTCATGTTGAAGGACCGCACCGTGGAGCGGATCGAGGGGGCCGACGCCTACCAGCAGGAAGGGCAGATGACCACGTTCTTCTGCACCGGGTCGGGCCGCAACGTGGTCGACACGTGGAGCACGCGCATCGCCAGCTTCCGCACGTCGGAGGTGGTCATCATCCGCCGCCTCGATCCGGTGGCCGCCGAGCTCGACGACCTCCGGGCCACCGCGACGCTGGTGGGCGACGGTGCGCGAGACGACCACCCCGACGCGCGAACCTGGCCCGCATGTCGCTGACCGACCCGGTGCCCGCCACCCGCGCCTTCGCCTGCCCCCGCTGCGAGCAGCAGGTGGAGGAGGCCTGGTACGGCCCGTGCACCAGCTGTCGCCAGGAGTTGCGGTCCCACCTGCGCGGGGAGGCCCACGAGCTCGCCGCCGCCGACTACGTGCCCAAGATGAACGTCACCCCGAACGCGGTGGCCACCAAGGACTGACCGCCGGCTAGGAGGGCCGAGGGGTGAAGCGCACCACCGAGGCCCACTCGTAGGCGTCGGAGGGGTGGGTCAGCACCTCGGGCACCCGGTCAACGCCGAGGGCGTTGTAGATGGCCGGGCACAGGTCGCGGTGGGTCTCGTAGTTGGTGCTGTAGACGAAGAAGATCTGGCGCGGACCGGCGCGGTCGAGCACCTCCTGCGCGAACGCCTCGGGGGTCACGGCCCGCAGCCGGGCCTTGTAGTCCACCCAGTCCACGAGCTCCGGCGGGGCCAGCTCCGGGAAGGTCACCTGGTCGAAGCCGGCGTCCAGCAGGCGGGACGTGGCCGGGCCCAGCTGGTCGGGGCAGTAGACCACGAGGTCGCCCGGCTCCCCCGCCGCCTCGATCGCGTCGGCCGATCGAGCGGCGTCGGAGCGGGCCTCGGTCACGTTCAACGCGCCCACCGCTCCGCCGAGCGCGAGCAGCACGGCCAGGGTGCCCACCACGATCGGACGGCTGCGCAGCTGGTCCACGCCGAGTGCCGCGAGCAGCAGGAAGAACGGGAAGAACACCGCGGCGTAGCGCGTGGCGTAGGTGGCACCGGTGGCGTAGCCCACCACGCACGCCAGGGCGAGGGTGCCGGCGATCAGGATGGCGAAGGGGCGCGGCGCCGGTCGGGTCCGCACGTCGAGGTCGACGTGGAGGCGATCACGGGCCGCGCCGAACAGCCCCACCACCAGGGCCAGGCTGAGCAGCCAGCCGAGGAACTGCCCCTCGGGCCGGGGGCCGCCGCCGAAGTCCGACAGCGTGAAGATCACCATCTCGGTCGGCCGAAGCGGCCGGGCCCACGGCGTACCCGTGTGGGCGCCCTGGTACAGCAGGCTGGGCAGCCAGGGGATGAACGTGAGCCCGCCCACCACCATGGCGCCGAGCACCAGGGCGGTGGCCCCGACGTCGTCCGCCCGGCCGGCGCGCCGGGCCCGCCAGCCGTGCACCACGAGACCGGCCGCAGCGGCCCCGAGGAACCAGATCGCCCAGTAGTGGGTCCACACGAGGAGGGCCACCGTGGCGGCCACGCCGGCGAGGCGGATCGGCCGAGGGGAGCGGAGCGCGTCGTCGGCCAGCAGCCAGCCAGCGAGGGCCAGCACCGAGACCATCGCGTACATGCGGGTCTCGGCGGCGTAGCGGATGGCATAGGGCGACAGCGCCAGCAGGGCCACGGCGTAGATGGCCACGCGCCGGCCGCCGAGGCGTCGGGCCGCCACCCACACCAGGGGGAACAGGGCGAGCCCCCACAGGCCCGAGAAGGCCCGGACGGCGACCGATCCCTGGCCGAAGAGGGCCATCCAGCCGTGGAGCAGCCAGTAGTAGAGCGGTGGGTGGCCGTCGTGGCGGAGGGCCTCGGGGATGTCTCCCAGGGGGAGCCGGGCGATGTTGACGCTCAGGGTCTCGTCGAGCCACAGCGGCGATCGGGACACGAAGCGCAGCACGACGCCGACCACCAGCGACGCCGCCACCAGCACGGTGAACGGCCAGCGCCACCGCCCCCACCCGGACGTGGTGGCGAGCGGGTCCTGGTCGGGTTCGGCCACGGCGGGGGACGCTACTGCGCCCGGTTCGGCCCACCCAACGCGCCCGGCCGCGCCCGGCCCAGGTCCTTCCACCGCTGGAGCGGGCGTTCGAGCAGGTGCCAGCTCAAGGCGGCGCAGCCCAGCCCGAGCACCACGCCCACCGCCAGCACGTAGGCGAAGGGCGCCTCGCCCGCCAGGGCCGAATCCCATCCGGGCCGGCCGGGGGCGCTGACCGCCCGCTTCATCCAGTCGAAGTGCCACAGGTACCACCCGTAGGACACCGTTCCCACCCACACCAGCGGCCGGGCCGACCACGCCCGGCGGGCCCACCCGCCCGTGGCGGGGCCGAACACCGCCGGGAACATCAGCAGGACGCTGATGGCGGCCAGGGTGAACTGGCGCCGGTGCCAGAACCACCCGGTGTAGCCGGGATCGAACGGCACCGGCCCCACGCGGTACGCGTACCAGGCGAACAGGGCCCCGGCCGCCAGCCAGTACGGCCAGACCGATCGGGCCCAGCGGTCGAGGCGCGCGGCGAGCTCGGGGGAGGTGCTCGCCCACGCCGAGACCACGGCGAGGGCCATGCCGCTGGCGAACAGGTCCAGGTTGGTGATCAGCCAGTTGAACGAGATCCCCCGCCGGCTCGGCCACCACCGCTCCATGGCCACCCGGCCGGCCACGCCCGCCAACCACAGCACCGCGCAGCCGGCGAGGTGGGCCGCCACCGGTGCCGTCCGTCGAGCCCGGCGGGCCGCGAGGGCGAGCGCCGACGCCCACAGCGGGACCAGCAGGTAGAAGCTGACCTCGGTGCACAGGCTCCAGGCCTGCACGATGCCCCCGAACGACGTGTAGCGGTCGTAGATCTGGAGGAACAGGTAGTACCGCCACCAGTTGGGACCGAGCTCGAAGGCGCCGGCCACCCAGAAGAACGTGAGCGCCACCCAGTAGGCCGGGACGATCCGAAGGGCGCGGCGCCACCAGAACGAGCGCCACGACGGGTGGGGGCGATCGTCGATGGCCGCAGCGGCGAAGGGCCGGTAGATCAGGAAGCCCGACAGGACGAAGAAGATCGCCACGCCCCCGTCCATCACCGCCGCGGGGGTGGCCAACCGACCAGCGCGGGCCGGGCCCGAGAGCGCGCTCGCGTGGTGCACCACCACCATGGCTGCGGCCACGGCGCGCAGGGCCTCGAAGCCGGGGAAATGCCGTCGGGGCGGCACCGGTCCGGTAGTTTCGGACCGATCGCGTGCCGTCTGGGCCACCGTCATCAGGCTCCGGCCACCCTCCGCAGCGGTGAACGGACGGAGATGGCGGACCCGCGGACCATGCGCCCGAGTCTGTCACGCCGCTACCACCAGGACGGTCCTGCCCCGATGCCCGACATCGCACCCGACGCCGCCGACCTCGCCCCCGAGCCGGGCCCAGCCGAGGACCTCGCCCTCGATCAGGAGGCCGCGGGCACGCCGGAGGTGGTGGTCATCGGGGCCGGCCCGGCCGGGCTGACCGCAGCGTTCCAGCTGCACAAGCACGGGATCTCGTCCACGATCCTCGAGGCCGACGACATGGTGGGCGGCATCTCCCGCACCGCCCAGCGCGACGGCTGGCGCTTCGACATCGGCGGGCACCGCTTCTTCACCAAGGTGCAGCCGGTGGAGGACCTCTGGCACGAGATCCTGCCCGACGAGGACTTCCTCATGCGGCCCCGCAAGAGCCGCATCTTCTACAAGGGCAAGTACCTCGACTACCCCCTCCGGGCCTTCAACGCGCTGCGCAACGTGGGCCCGGTGGAGGCGGCGGGCTACGTGGTGTCCTACGCGTGGGCTCGCATCCGGCCGCCCAAGGACCAGACCAACTACGAGGGCTGGCTGGTGGCGCGCTTCGGGTGGCGGCTCTACCGGGCCCTGTTCAAGACCTACACCGAGAAGCTCTGGGGCGTCCCGGTGAGCGAGATGCCCGCGGACTGGGCCGCCCAACGCGTGAAGGGCCTGTCGCTCGGCAACGCGATCGTCAACGCCATCCTCCCCAAGCGGAACCAGAAGGACATCACCTCGCTCATCGAGGAGTTCCAGTACCCCAAGTACGGGCCCGGGATGATGTGGGAGGTCTGCCGGGACCAGGTGGTGGCCAAGGGGTCCAAGGTGGTCATGGAGACCGCCGTCACCAAGGTCCGCCACGAAGGGGGCCGCGCCGTGAGCATCACCGCCGAGCACCGCGGCGGCGGGGCCACCGAGTACCCCTGCACCGAGGTCATCTCGTCGATGCCCATCTCGCAGCTGCTCGAGGCCATGGACCCGCCGGTGCCGGCCGAGGTCCGGGCCGCAGCCCAGGACCTGCGCTACCGCGACTACATGATCGTGGCCCTCGTGCTGCCCGAGTCCACGGTCGACTTCGACGACAACTGGATCTACATCCACGACCCGTCGGTGCGCACCATGCGCATCCAGAACTTCGGCTCCTGGTCGCCGTACATGGTGAAGGAGGGGCGCAACACCCTCGGCCTCGAGTACACGGTGTGGGAGGGCGACGACGAGTGGAACGCCGACGACGACTTCCTGATCGAGCGAGCCAAGGGCGAGCTCGAGACGTTGGGCCTGGCCCACATCGACGAGGTCATCGAGGGCTACGTGGTCCGCCAGGCCAAGGCGTACCCCATCTACGACGATCGCTACCGCGCCAACGTCGACGTCCTTCGGGCCTGGCTCGCCGAGCACGCCACCAACGTCCACCCCGTGGGCCGCAACGGCATGTTCCGGTACAACAACCAGGACCACTCCATGTTCACCGCCATGCTCACGGTCGAGAACATCGTCACCGGCACCACCCACGACGTGTGGGAGGTGAACGTGGAGGAGGAGTACCACGAGACCAAGGCCACCGAGCCGGTGGTCCGCCCGCCGGGCGCCCACGGCACCGGGCGCGACGCACCGGTGATCCCGCGGGCCACGCTCGAGGCGGCGCGGTCCCGGGCGGAGGCGGATGACCGCACCCCCTGAGGCCGCCGCCGAGCGCGGCGCCTGGGACCGGCGCTTCTGGCCGGCCACGGCCGTGCTCACGCTGGTGGGCTTCCTCGGCCGGCTGCTCTACCTCGTGGCGTCGGGGGTCGACCACGAGTCCACGTTCCGCCAGGGCGACGCGTTCTGGTACAGCAGCGTGGCCATCGCCACGGCCGACGGCCACGCCTTCACCAACCCGTTCTTCGGGGTTCCCACCGCCGACCACCCCCCGATCACCGTCGTCGTGCTGACGCCGGTGTCCTGGTTGTTCGGGTCGAGCACCTTCGCCCAGCGGCTGGCCATGGTGGTGGTGGGCGCCGCCACGATCGCCGTGGTGGCGGCCGCCGGGCGACGGCTGGCCGGGCCGCGGGTCGGCCTGGTGGCCGCGGCGCTGTGCGCTGCCTCCCCGGCGCTCTGGGTCAACGACGTGCTGATCATGAGCGAGACCCTCACCGCCCTGGCGGTGGCCGTGGTGCTGCTGCTCGGGATCCGACTCGCCCGCGAGCCCACCATGGGCCGGGCGGTGGCGCTCGGCGCCGTCTGCGGCCTCGCTGCGCTCACGCGGGCCGAGACCGGCCTCTACCTCCCGCTCCTGGTGTGGCCCACCCTGGCCCTGGCCCGAGACGTCGAGCTCCGCCACCGGGTGGCTCGCATCGCCGCGGCCACCGCCGCCACCGCCGCGGTGATGGCCCCGTGGTCGATCTACAACCTGACGCGCTTCGAC
Source organism: Actinomycetota bacterium (assembly GCA_019639095.1). Classification (GTDB taxonomy): domain Bacteria; phylum Actinomycetota; class Acidimicrobiia; order Acidimicrobiales; family Iamiaceae; genus Aquihabitans. The sequence continues at coordinate 5,865 of JAHBSN010000019.1, read as the reverse complement.
GAGCCGGTGCCGATCTCCACCAACGACGGGCTCACGCTGCTCGGTGCCAACTGCGACGCCACCTACGGCGGCGAGATCCTGGGGGGCTGGGTGATCGACCCGTGCATCTCCGACTTCTGGGCGCACATGGACGATCGCAAGACGCCCGGGCCGGACTCGTTCCCGCCCGGTGAGCCCTGCCCCGACACCAGCCAGCACCGCCCGCCGTGCTGGGACGCCGCCACCGTGTCGAAGCTCATGCGCGCCGAGGGGCTCCGCTACGCCCGCCACCACCTCGGCGACCTGCCGAAGGTGGTCTACGCCCGCAACGGCCGGGTGTGGGGCTGGTACCGCCTCGACCAGGCGATCGGCACCGGCGTGGCCGAGGGCCGGGTGCGGTGGGTGACGCGCCTCGGCTACTACGCGGCGTGGGCCATGGTGCCGCTCTCGGCCGTGGGGGCCGTGGCGCTCCGGCGCCGCCGGATCAGCCTGCTGCCCTTCGGGGCCTCGCTCGCCATCGTGGTGCTCGTGAGCACGCTGTTCTACGGGCTGGCCCGGTTCCGCATCCCCTGGGACGTCGCCGCGTGCCTGCTGAGCGCGGTGGGGATCGTGGCCGGGGTCGACCGTTGGGCCGGTGGGGGCGTCAGCCCGGCGTCGGCGCCGACCGACGACGAGCCAGCCGGGCTCGCGTCCCCCACCCCGTGACCATGGCCATCGACTCGGTCATGATCCGAACCGACATCTTCGAGGTGCCGTAGGCCCGGTCGACGAAGGTGATCGGGACCTCCACCATGTGCAGACCGGCGGCGACCATGCGGTGGGCCAGCTCGCTCATGAACGCGTAGCCGTTCGAGGTGGTGGTCTCCACGTGGATGGTGCGGAGCGTGGCAGCCCGGTAGGCCCGGAACCCGCCGGTGGCGTCGTTGATCCCCAGCTGCAACATGGCCGAGGTGTACCGGTTGCCCCAGCGCGACAGCAGGCGCCGGTGCAGGGGCCAGTTGGGCGTGGATCCGCCCGGCACGTAGCGGCTGCCGATGGCGCAGTCGACCCCCGCCTCGTCGAGCCGGGCCACCAGCTGCGGGATCACCGCGGGATCGTGGGAGAAGTCGCAGTCCATCTGGACCACCACGTCGAACCCCTGCCGGAGCGCCCACCCGAACCCGTCCCGGTACGCCACCCCGAGCCCCTCCTTGCCGGGGCGGTGCAGCACGGTGATCTGGCCGAGCTCGGCCCCCACCTTCTCGGCGATCTCGCCGGTGCCGTCGGGGCTGTTGTCGTCGACCACGAGCACCTCGGCATCGGGGACGCTGGCGCGCACCGCCTCCAGGAACGGCCCGACGTTGTCGGCCTCCTGGTAGGTGGGGACCACGACGACCGTACGCACCGGTCCAGCGTAGGCGACCCCCTCCGCGCCCTCCGAGGTGGGCCCGGCACGCCCCTCTAGGCTCGCCGACCATGCCCGAGGCCGCTCCCCCCGACGCCGACCGGGCCGGCGGCCGCCCTCGCCTGGTCCGGGCTGCGATCGGGGCGGCGCTGCTCCTCCTGGTGGCGGCCCCGATCGTGGCGGCCGGGTGGAGCCGGGAGCGCCAGCACTGGTACCCCGAGGGCGACGACGCCACGATCGTGCTCCTGAGCCGGGACACCTTCTCGTCCCATCCCCCGCTGCTCGGGATGATCTCCACGGGTGGGGCCTCGCTCGACGATCCCGAGCTGCACCACCCGGGACCGCTCGAGCTCTACCTCCTGAGCCCGTTCGCCCACGTGGGCCGACAGCCGGTGCCCGGGGTGACGGTGGCCGCGGTGGCCGTGGGGGTGGTCGCCCTCGGCGCGCTGGGGTGGGCGCTGCTGCGCCTCGGCGGGCCCGGGCTCGCCGGGGCCGGGCTCGTGGCCGCCGGACTGGTGCTCTGGGGGCTGGGCGGCGACGTGCCCGCGTCGGTGTGGAACCCGTTCGTGGTGGCGGTGCCCTTCGCCGCCTTCCTGGCGCTGGCCGTGGCCACGGCGGGGAGGCGCCCCGGCCTGCTGCCGTGGATGCTGGCCGCGGCCAGCTTCGTGATGCAGACCCACCTCAGCTACGTGGGCCAGGTGGGCCTCGTGTCGGCCTGGGTGCTGGCGGTGGTCGCGTGGCGGCTGCGGCGCGACCCCGAGCTCGGGCCGGACCGAGCGCGGCTCGCGGCCTGGTCCGTGGGCGTGGTGGCGGTGCTGTGGGCGCCGCCGCTCTGGCAGCAGGTCACCGGGTCGCCGGGCAACCTGGGCCAGATCCTGCGCTCCGCCACCGGTCCGGGTGGCGAGGTGGCGGGCACGAGCGCGCTCGGCGAGCTCGGCCGGGTGGTGGGCGTGCCGGTCCTGGGCCTGCGCCCGCGGCCCGACATCGTTCGGGTCCTGCCCGACCTCGACGTCTGGTCCGCCGCCGCCCTCGCCCTGCCGTGGGTGGCCCTGCTCGGGCTCGCCTGGTGGGCGCACCGCCGGGGCGACCGCACGGCGGTCCGGGCGCTCGCCACGCTGGGCGTCGTGCTCCTCGGCGCCGCCATCACCGCCACCCGCATCCCGCTGAGCGACGGCGTCCTCTACCAGTACTACGCCCTCTGGATGTGGCCGGTGGGCGCGCTCACGTGGGTGCTGCTCGGCTGGGCGGCGGTCCGGGGGCTCGTCGATGGCCGGGCCGCGTCGGCCCTCACGCCGACCCGCCCGGAGCTGGTCCGGGCCGGCGTGGCGGTGGTGGCGCTGCTCGCGGTGGTGGTGAGCGTCCTCCCCCGCCCCGGCGCCTGGGCGCCCTGGGCCGCCTATCGCCGCATCGCCGGCCAGGTGGTGGATCCGGCGGTGGAGGCCCTGCCCGCCTCCGGCCCGGTCACCGTCCGGTTCCGGGGTGGCACCGCCTACCTGTCTACGGGATCGGCGCTGGTGCTCGGCGTCGAGGCTGCTGGCCACCCGGCGCTCGTCGATCCGGGGGTGCCCACGGAGGTGTTCCCCTGGACCGAGCGCCGCCGGGCCGCCCAAGCCGGCCCGGCGACCGGCGCCGAGCTGTGGGTCGTGAGCGGGGCCGACCCCGCCGACCTCCCCGCCGGTGCCCGTCGGCTCGTGGAGGTCCCCACCCTCACCGACGCCGAGCAGCGGGCCTACGAGCGCGATCGCGCCCGGCTGGTGGACGCCCTCGCCGAGAACGGGCTCGCCGACGGCCCGCGCCACCCCGCCGGCTCGGCCGAGCGCGCCCAGCTGGCTCGAGCCCACGCCGATCCCGCCGCCGCCCTCGACCAGGGGTTGGTGGCCCAGCTCGCGGCCCAGGGCCTCGTGCACCCGCCCGGCGGCGACCTCCATCGGGTCTTCACCACGGCCCGGATGGGCGCCCTGGCCGCCGAGGGCACGGTGCGGGTCTACCTCGTGGGCTGAGCGGCCCTCCCGCGCTCAGGGCGGCGAGGGGTCGCAGCGCTGGTACAGCTGGAACCAGGGCTCGCCACCGCCCTTGTCGCCGTAGTCCGAGACCAGGCAGAAGTCCCGCCGGACGACCTCGTTCGGCTCGTCGGGCCCCACGTCACGCGAGGCGTTGGGCTCGGTCCAGCCGGTCCACACGTTGGAGAGGATCAGCCAGTCGGCCGACGCCACGTCCGACGAGAGCCGCGAGCCCGGCGCGTTGGCGATGCCCGGGTCCATCTCGATGAAGTACGTGGCCGGCACCAGGTCGGGGAACAGGAAGTAGAAGAACGCGTCGCTGTAGGGGGTCTGGCGCAGGTCGACCGGGCCCACGAAGAGGCGCTGGCCCGGCTGGGCGCGCTGGCCGAGGTCGGCCACCAGGGCGTTGGCGGCGGCGGCCGCCTCCGCGGAGCCGTAGTAGAAGTTCCGGCCCCGGTGGTGCACGGGGTAGCCGAACACGTTGCGCCCGAACGACTGCCCCGACAGGTCCACGTAGGTCCGCACCGTGTAGTGGGGGATCAGCGCCAGGACCACCACGGCCACCGGGGCCACCGCCGCGAAGGTCCGACGCCACGCCGGCCACCCGACCCGTCCGGCGGTGAGCTCCGCCACCGCCGCCGGCACCAGCGCCAGCGGCACGCAGCTCACCCAGGCGAAGTGGGCGGTGTCGGGTCGTTGCATGGCCTGGGTGAGCATCCCCACGCCGAACAGGCCGGCGGCCCGCAGGGCGCGGGCCCGGGCGCTGTCGGGGTCGCGCCGCACCGCCCAGATGCCCACCGCGGCCACGAAGAGCGCGGTGATGGGCACCAGGAAGAACCAGAGGAACACCTGGTTGGCCGACGTGGGCGCCGGCAGCGGCCATCCGAGGGTGCGCAGGCCGGCCGCCTTCTGGAGCCAGCCGTCGAGCTCGCTCCACGACGGCGGCACCGGCAGCGAGCGACCGGGCCGGAGGTGGAACACCGGGTCCACGAACATGCCGCGCACCATGTCCTCGGGGCCGGCTCGGAACAGCTGGAACAGGATCGGCGACACCCCCACCACCACCCCGGTGAGCAGGGGTTGGACCCGCTCGCGGGTGGGTCGCCACACCGCCGCGCCCAGGCCCAGGCCGAGGGCGAGCACGAGGTCCGGCCGGTACAGCAGCGCCAGGCCGGCCAGGCCGCCGGCCACGAGCAGGTCCCGGCGGGTCGCCTCGGATCGCCGGGTGGCGGCCCACACCGACCAGACGCCCAGCGCCACCGCGCCGTTCCAGGCCAGCGCGGTGAGGCCGATGGGCGGCAGCACGATCACGAGCGACGTCAGGCCGCAGGCGACGGCCACCCGCCGACCCCAGGGCCGGGCCAGCGCGAACACCCCGAACACGATGCCGGCGTGCTGGACCAGGCCGAAGAGGCGCTCGGCGGCGAGCGACGTGCCGAACGCCTTGAAGATGCCCGCGAGCACCCAGAGGCTCCCCGGGCCGTAGAGGTGGAGGAAGTCGCGGTTGGGGATGGCCCCGCGCAGCACCTCCTGGGGGAAGGCGAGCATGAAGCCCTCCTCCATGGGCGGGCCCTGGTACCGCAGCAGGCCGCGCAGGGGCAGGGCGAACGCGGCCAGCACGATCCCCACCGCGATCGCGTCCCGGGCGCGGACCCTGCGCCACCACCCGGTCCAACCGGGAGCCCAGCGGTCGAGCCCGGCGGCGATGGCCACCGAGCCCAGCACGATGGCCGCCAGGTCGAGCGGGGTGCGGAAGCGGTTCGCGCCGTAGGCGTACACCGAGGTGATCGAGACCGTGGCGGCGAGGGCCACGAACGGGATCAGCGTGACCTTGCGCCGTCGCAGCAGGATCGCCCCGGGCACGCTGAGCAGGAGCAGGGCCCACCACGCCCACACGCCAGCCACGCTCACCCGTCGGGACTTGCCGTCGATCTGGTCGAACCGGGCGTTCTGGAACGGGGCGTAGACGTTCCACGCCCGCCCCAGGCGGGCGGCCACCACCTTCGGGAGCTGGCCCTTGTGGGTGCGCGCGTACTCGGTGCCCTGCTCGCGCCAGTAGCGGGCCTTCTCCGAGGCGTCGCCGGGCGGCTCCCCGCTGCGGGCGCGCAGCTCGTCCTGCCACGGGTAGTACCAGAACCCCAGGAACGCTCCGTCGGCGCGGTCGCCGTAGGTGTAGGGGTTGTTCGCGTAGACCCACACTTCGTCGCTGTTCGTGGACAGGGGCACGAAGTGCTCGAAGGTGGTGGCGTTTCGCACCATCCAGGGGGCGAGCACGGCGAGGCAGGCCACCCCGGCCACCGCCAGGTCGGCCAGGTTGCGGCTGCGGGGCACGTGGCGACGCAGCAGGAGGATGGGGGCCACCAGGAGCGGCGCGAGCGCGATCGCCTCGCCACGGGTGAGCGCGGCCAGGGCCACGGCGACGCCCAGCGCGGCAGCCCACCGCCAGCCCGGTCTGCGGTGGGCGCGCAGCGCGGCCCAGCAGGCCAGGGCCACGAGCGCGGT